>NZ_JBEXMX010000041.1:0-47958 GCF_040610755.1 Gordonia sp. NPDC003585
CCCGGCACGCCGAACTGCTCGCCGCGCCACATCTCGCGCAGCGGCCCAGCGATCCGTCGCAGCTCGCCGAGATCCCCGCAAATGTGTGGCCGCGCAATGCACTCCGCAACGACGCGGGCGAACTGGAGATCGCGGGTGTCGCGGTCTCTGCGCTCGCCGAGGAGTACGGGACGCCGCTCTTCGCGATCGACGAAGCCGATTTCCGGTCGCGGTGTGCCGACATGGTGTCGGCGTTCGGGCCCTACGGTCGAGTTCACTACGCATCCAAGGCATTCCTGTGTACCGAGATCGCCCGCTGGGTGCATGAGGAAGGGTTGTCGCTGGACGTCTGCTCCGGCGGTGAACTCGCCATCGCGCTGCGCGCCGGATTCCCGCCCGAGCGAATCGCCATGCACGGCAACAACAAGAGTGTCGCCGAACTCGCCGCGGCACTCGATGCCGGCGTCGGCCATGTCGTCCTCGACTCCTTCGTGGAGATCGATCGGCTCGACGCGCTGGCCGGCGAACGTGGCCTGGTCGCCGATGTCCTTGTCCGCGTGACGGTGGGTGTCGAGGCGCACACACACGAATTCATCTCGACCGCACACGAAGACCAGAAGTTCGGCTTCGCGCTCGCCGGTGGGGTAGCGATGGACGCGGTGCGGCGGGTGTTCGCCACCGACAACCTGAGGCTCGTCGGTCTGCACAGTCACATCGGTTCGCAGATCTTCGACATGGACGGTTTCGAACTCGCCGCGCACCGCGTGCTGGGTCTTTTGCACGACGTCGTCGCCGAATTCGGCGTCGACAAGACGTCGCAGATGTCCATCGTCGATCTCGGTGGGGGACTGGGTATCTCGTATCTCCCCGAAGAGGATCCGCTGCCGATCGGTGCGGTTGCCGAGACGCTGGCGGCCATTGTGCGTCGTGAGTCGGCTGCCGTAGGTCTGCCGATGCCGACCATTGCCGTGGAACCCGGCCGGGCGATCGCCGGACCGGGAACGGTGACGCTGTACCGGGTGGGCACCATCAAGGATGTGGCGCTCGGCGGCGGTGCGGTTCGGCGCTACGTGTCCGTCGACGGCGGGATGAGCGACAACATCCGAACCGTGCTCTACCAGGCCGAATACGACGTCCGTCTGGTCTCGCGGGTCTCGTCGGCGCGCGCGGTGGTCAGCCGCGTCGTCGGGAAGCATTGTGAGAGTGGCGACATCGTCATCAAGGATTGTTGGCTGCCGGATGATCTGGCGCCCGGAGACCTCATCGCGGTGGCAGCCACTGGCGCCTACTGCTATTCGATGTCGAGCCGATACAACATGACGATGCGCCCGCCGGTCGTGGCGATTGCGAACGGCGCCGACCGACTGCTGTTGCGGCGCGAGAACATTGACGACTTCTTCAGCCTGGAGGTGAGCCAGTGATGGCAGACGACAAGCTCGAGCCGGACTCGCTCGAATCAGACCGATCCATCGGGATCGCGGTTCTCGGCATGGGAAATGTCGGCGCCGAGGTGGTACGCATCATCACAGACAACGCCGCCGACCTCCAGTCACGCGTCGGAGCGCCGGTCCGCCTGCGCGGTGTTGCGGTCCGCGACCTGAGCCGGCCCCGCAAGATCGCGCAGGAACTCCTGACCGACGACCCGGAATCGCTGGTCGCACGCGACGATGTCGACATCGTCGTCGAGCTGATGGGCGGGATCGACCCGGCCCGCGGCCTGATCCGGGCTGCGCTCGAGGCCGGGAAGTCGGTCGTCACCGCCAACAAGGCGCTGCTCGCCGAGTACACGGGCGAGCTGGCGACGGCGGCGGCGCAGGCCAAGGTCGATCTCTACTTCGAGGCCGCCGTGGCCGGCGCCATCCCGGTGGTGCGTCCCCTGATGCAGTCGCTGGCCGGTGACACGGTCGAGCGGGTGGCCGGAATCGTCAACGGCACCACCAACTTCATCCTGTCGGCGATGGACGAGACCGGCGCCGACTACCACGCCACGCTGGCCGAGGCCGGCCGCCTCGGCTATGCCGAGGCCGACCCGACCGCCGACGTCGAGGGATTCGACGCGGCGGCCAAGGCAGCCATCTTGGCCTCGATCGCGTTCCACACACGGGTGACCGCCGCCGACGTGTACCGCGAGGGCATCTCGTCGGTGACCTCCGATGATCTGGTGGCCGCCAAGAAGTTCGACTGCACCGTCAAACTCCTGTCCATCTGCGAGCGGATTCACGACGCCGACGGCTCGGAGCGGGTGTCGGCCCGCGTCTATCCCGCACTCATCCCGCTCACACATCCGCTGGCGTCGGTGAACGGCGCCTTCAACGCCGTGGTGGTCGAGGCGGAGAACGCCGGACGGCTGATGTTCTACGGCCAGGGTGCCGGTGGCGCTCCGACCGCGTCGGCGGTGCTCGGTGACATGGTGATGGCCGCTCGCAACAAGGTGCACGGCGGGCGTGGTCCGCTCGAATCCACCTATGCGTCGCTGCCCATCGCCTCGATCGACGACGTGCCCACCCGGTACTACGTATCGATGCAGGTCGCCGATCGTCCGGGTGTGCTCGCCCAAGTGGCGGGTGAGTTCAGCAAGCGGTCGGTCAGCATTGCCGCGGTGCGGCAGGAGGGGGCCGGCGACAACGCCCGCCTGATCGTCGTGACGCACCGGGCGCCCGACCGGGCGCAATCGGAATGCGTTGCGGCGCTGGAAGACATGGACGCCGTGATCAAGGTGTCGAGTGTTCTGCGATTGGAAGGAACCGATGACTGAAGCGACGCCCGTGCACACCGCGTGGCCGGGTCTGATCGAGGCCTATCGGTCCCGACTGCCGGTGGCCGATGACTGGAAGGTCGTCACGCTACTCGAGGGTGGGACCCCGCTGATCAGTGCACCGCACCTCTCGGCGCTGACCGACTGCGAGGTCTACCTCAAGGTCGAGGGCCTCAACCCGACCGGGTCGTTCAAGGATCGCGGTATGACGATGGCGGTCAGCAACGCGGTCAACAACGGTAAGACCGCAGTGCTCTGCGCCTCCACCGGGAACACCTCGGCGTCGGCAGCGGCGTATGCGACCCGCGCCGGGATCACGTGCGCGGTCCTCATCCCGGAGGGCAAGATCGCCATGGGCAAGTTGGCTCAGGCAGTCATGCACGGCGCCAAGATCATTCAAGTTCAGGGCAACTTCGACGACTGTCTGGAGATGGCCCGTAAGGCGACCGCCGAGTTCACCGAGATCGAACTGGTCAACTCGGTGAATCCCGCTCGCATCGAAGGACAGAAGACGGCGGCCTTCGAGATCGTGGACGTCCTCGGCCGCGCTCCCGACGTGCACGCGCTGCCCGTCGGCAACGCCGGGAACATCACCGCATATTGGAAGGGCTACACCGAGTATCACGCCGACGGCATCAGCGATCGCCTGCCGCGCATGCTCGGTGTGCAGGCGGCCGGCGCCGCGCCGCTCGTGAACGGTGCGCCGGTGAAGAACCCGGAGACCATCGCGACCGCGATTCGCATCGGGTCGCCCGCCAGTTGGAATCAGGCGGTCGCCGCGAAGGATGACTCGAACGGCCAGTTCCGGGCTGCCACCGACGAAAAGCTTTTGGAGGCTTATCGTCTCGTGGCCGGCAAAGAAGGTGTGTTCGTAGAACCGGCGTCGGCGGCGAGTGTCGCCGGCCTGCTGGCGGCGCGCGCCGACGGCTGGGTGTCGGCAGGGTCCACGGTGGTCTGCACCGTCACCGGGAACGGGCTCAAGGATCCCGATACCGCGTTGTCGGGGATGCCTGAAGTGGAAGCGATTCCGGTGGATCCGGTGGCGGTGGCGCATGCCCTCGGCGTGGCCTGAGTCGACCGTGACCACCGACGCCGCCGAGACCGCCACCTCTGGTGGCCGACTACCCGAGGGCCTGTCGATCCAGGTCCGCGTACCGGCGTCGAGTGCGAATCTGGGTCCCGGGTTCGATTGTCTGGGAATCGCTTTGGGTGTCTACGACGAGGTGACGGTGGTGACCGTACCCGGTGGTGACATCGAGGTGGAGGTCGACGGGGAGGGTGCCGGCGACGTGCCCCGGGACGGCAGCCATCTGGTGGCGCGCGCCCTGACCCGTGGACTGGAGTATGCGGGAATCTCCGCCCCCGGCTTGAAACTCCACTGCCGCAACGACATTCCTCATTCGCGCGGACTTGGTTCGTCGGCGGCCGCGGCGGTGTCGGGGTTGGCCGCCGCGTCGGGCCTCATCTCTGCGTCGGGGATCGGCGACGGTCTGTCGGCGGATGAACTGGTGCAGTTGTCGAGCGAGTTCGAGGGGCACCCGGACAACGCCGCCGCCAGTGTGTACGGGTCGGCGGTGGTGACGTGGACTGCGGACACCGCCGATGCGCCCCGCTATCAGGCGCGTCGACTGCAGGTGCACCCCGACATCGGGGCCACGGTCTTCGTTCCCGACACGGAGTCGTCGACGTCGTTCACCCGGGGGCTGCTCCCCGACACCGTCCCGCGCGCCGACGCCATCTTCAACCTCAGCCGTTCGGCACTGGCGGTGGTGGCGCTGACGGCGGACCCCACCTGCCTGATGGCTGCTTCCGACGACCGCCTCCACCAGCCGTACCGCGCAGCAGCAATGGCCCCGACGGCCGAACTCGTCGCGAAACTGCGCGCACACGGGTTCGCGGCGACCGTCTCGGGCGCCGGACCCAGCGTGCTGGTGCTCAGCATGCGGCCGGTTCCTGGGGAGATTCGTGAACTCGCCGCAGCGTCCGGCTTCACTCCGCGTACGGTGGAGGTCGCCGGAGGCGTCGAGGTCACTGTGTCCTGACAGACCTGGTCTCGCCTCATCGGCGTGTTGCCGGTATCATGCGATCGGAGTTACCATAGTCTGGTCTAGCCGCTCAGGCGCGCTCTGCCGTGTTTCCCACCGATCACTGATCGAAGTTATCCGGCCTCCCTTGGTCGGGGTCCTCCGATTCCAGTTCAGGCGGTCGTCGAAACACCGGTAGTCCCCGAGCAAGCTCGCAGCGGACCCACACAGATTTCTCCTCAACAGAGTTTTCACCGCCCACCGCGGGCGGCCATCCCTGAGGTGACAAGCAGGGAGATCAAGACCTTGCGCAGCTGATACAGCCGCGAAAGGAACGAAAGGACATCCGTGACTGATACGGACCTGATCACCGCACCCGTCGACCGCGATTCCGCCGACGATGCGGCGACCGGTGGCGCAGGTGCCACCAAGACGAAGGCACGTTCGACCCAGCGCACCGGGCTCTCGGGCATGGTGCTCAGCGAACTGCGGACCGTCGCCGGTGAACTCGGCATCAAGGGCACGTCGGGAATGCGTAAGGGCGACCTGATCGCCGCCATCAAGGAGCGTCAGGCCGGTGCGTCGGACGCGAAGGCCCCTGCCAAGGCGTCGGCCCCGGCCGGCGAACGCAGCGCACCCGAGAAGAAGTCCGAGCCCGAGCAGATGACACTCGGTGATTCGGCGTCGGGCAACGGCGCACCGCAGCGCACACGGCGCCGGCGCGCTGAAGCGCCCGACGCGACGACCGAGGCTGCGGCCGGGGCCGATTCGGCCCAGAAGGAGTCGGCCCAGAAGGATTCGGCCCAGAAGGATTCGGCCCAGCAGGATTCGGCCCAGACCGAAAACACTGAGGCGCCCGCGAAGGGCGAAGGCCGGAACAACGAGGTCCGGAACTCCGACGGTGGCGACGGAAACGACCAGCGCAACCGGAACCGCAACCGCAACCAGGGCGGCAACAACCAGAACGCCAACCAGGGCGGCAACAGTCAGAATGCCAACCAGGGCGGTAACAGCCAGGGTGGCAACAACAACCAGAACCGGGACAACAACCAGAACCGGGACGACGACGACGGATCGGGCCGCGGTCGCCGCGGTCGTCGGTTCCGTGAGCGCCGGCGCGGACGTGACCGCAACGACGCGTCGGGCGGCGGCGAACCCCAGGTCTCCGACGACGACGTGGTGCAGCCGGTCGCGGGCATCCTCGATGTCCTCGACAATTACGCGTTCGTCCGCACGTCCGGGTATCTCGCCGGGCCCAACGACGTCTACGTGTCGATGAACCTCGTCCGCAAGAACGGCCTGCGCCGCGGCGACGCCATCACCGGAGCCGTGAAGGTGCCGCGTGAGGGTGAACAGCCCAACCAGCGCCAGAAGTTCAATCCGCTTGTGCGTCTCGACACCGTCAACGGCGGTGACGTCGAGGCGGCCAAGAAGCGTCCCGAGTTCGGCAAACTGACGCCGCTGTACCCGAACCAGCGACTGCGCCTGGAGACGACGCCCGAGCGTCTCGACACGCGCGTGATCGATCTGATCATGCCGATCGGCAAGGGGCAGCGCGCCCTGATCGTGTCGCCGCCCAAGGCGGGTAAGACGACGATCCTGCAGGACATCGCGAACGCGATCACCATCAACAACCCGGAATGCCACCTGATGGTGGTGCTCGTCGACGAGCGTCCGGAAGAGGTCACCGACATGCAGCGGTCGGTCAAGGGTGAGGTCATCGCCTCGACCTTCGATCGTCCGCCGTCAGATCACACCTCTGTCGCCGAGCTGGCCATCGAGCGGGCGAAGCGTCTGGTGGAGAGCGGCAAGGACGTGGTGGTCCTGCTCGATTCGATCACCCGCCTCGGTCGTGCCTACAACAACGCGTCTCCGGCGTCGGGCCGAATCCTGTCCGGTGGTGTCGATTCGACTGCGCTCTACCCGCCGAAGCGTTTCCTCGGCGCGGCGCGCAACATCGAGAACGGCGGCTCGCTGACGATCATCGCCTCCGCGCTGGTGGAGACCGGTTCGACGGGTGACACGGTGATCTTCGAGGAGTTCAAGGGCACCGGCAACGCCGAGCTCAAACTCGACCGCAAGATTGCCGACCGCCGTGTGTTCCCCGCGGTCGACGTCAATCAGTCGAGCACCCGCAAGGACGAGCTGATGATGTCGCCCGAGGAGTTCTCGATCATGCACAAGCTGCGGCGCGTGCTCTCGGGCCTCGATTCGCAGCAGGCGATCGATTTGCTGCTCAGCCAGCTCAAGAAGTCGAAGACCAACATCGAGTTCCTGATGCAGGTCCAGACCAACGCACCCGGAGCGATGCGCGACGAGTGAGACCCATCCGCGGCGCAGGTGTGAACGCTCCTACCCGCTGCTTGAGGGCAGCTCAGAGAATGCAGATCACCTGAGCCGCGATGATCTTCACCACCATGGCCGCTGGGTATACGAGCGCATAGCCGAGTGCGATGCGCGGGTCGCCGCCACCGCGGGCGTTGGCGAAGGCGAGATGGGCCGGGTTGGTTTGTGATCCGGCCAGCACACCTGCCATGCGCAACCTGCCGACCCGCAGCACCCAGCGGCATGCGGCAAACATGCCGATGCCCAGCACGGCCGCGGTCACGATGCCCGTGACCAGCATGTCGACGATCTCGCCACCGGTCAGTGCGGTGAGAATGAGTGAGCCGGCCCGTTCACCGGCGTAGGCGAGGAACAGCAGCAGCCCGATCTCGGACACCACCTGAGCCGAGGTGAGCGGCATCGATGTGGCGACCGGCCCGATCCGCCCGAGGCGGCCCAACACGAGTCCGACGATGAGGGTGCCCGCGGCCGCGCCGAGCGACAGCGACCCGACGAATGGCACGGGGATCGAGATCACGCCCAGCCCGATACCGGCCGCGATCCCGAGACCGAGTGCGGCAGCATTCAATTCGGTCATTCCGCGGCTCGAATCGCCCAGTTCTCGAGCGATGTCGGCCATCCGTTCGGGTGGCGCGACCACCCGCACCCGGTCACCGAGCTGCAGCACGGTGTCGACGTTCGCGATCAGATCCTCGTCGCCGCGTCGTACCCGGGTGATGGAACCGTCGTGTCTGTCGAGTTCCAGATCCCGCACGCGTCGTCCGGCCAGGCGGGGCGCCGAGATCGTGATCCGCCGGAAGTCCAGCGCGCTGCGGTCTGCGGTGAGGTCGTGCGACGACCGGTGTCCGAGTTCGTCGGCGACCTTTTCGACCTCGTCGGCAGGCCCGACGGCGGTGACCAGGTCCCCGTGGTGCAGGATGCTGTCGTCGTGCACGTGCTCCGGCGGGGTGGTGGAGTCGTGGGCGACGCGCGAGAAGGTGATCCGATGGCCGTGGCGCTTGCGGAGGTCGGCGACGGCGATGTCGGGCCGGTCGACACGGACCGTGACGTCGACGACATCTGCCTGGGAATCGGGGTCTTCTCGTCCCTTCGCCAGCGCGAGCCCCACCATCACCAGCATCGTCACCACACCGAGCAGATACGTGGTCGCGTAGCCGACGGTCGCCTGAGGTGATCCGCCGGTGGCCGCGAGCGCCGGAGTATTGGTGACCGCCCCGGCGAACGTACCCGCGATCGCGGTGGGCGAGAGCCCGAACGTCGTCCCCAGGCCCTGTGCTGTCGCGGCGGCAGCGATCACCACCAGCGTCACGGTGACGACCAGATGCCAGGCCGTCCGCAACGTCGCGAAGAACGTCGGACCGGCCATCAGCCCGGTGGTGAACGCGAACAGCACCAGACCGAGGTTGCCCAAGATCTCCGGGATCGAGATGTCCACATCCAGCGCCGTACCCCACGCCGTGATCACCATGGCGGTGAATAGCACTGCGGCCGGACCCAATCCGACGCCGCGGTAGCGGATTCGCCCGAGCGCCACACCCAACCCGACGACGAGCGCGGTGAACAGCAAGGGCTGATCAGCAAAGAAGCTCAGGACCGCCGTCATGCAAGCAAGTATCGCCCCGCCGGTCAGGTCGCCGCAGGCCACCAGCGGGATCTGATGACCTTGTACCCACCAGGTGTGATCGGGGTGACAAGTCTAAGTGACCAAGTCGCCGAGCAGGTGATCCCAGGCCTCGAAGGTCGCTGCGGAGACGGTGCCGGTCTGCGTCGCCACCAGGGCGCAGTGCGCGTGCCGGTCGTAGATCTCGATGGAGCCCGTTTCGCCCCAGGCGCCTTGGGACCAGGTGATCCAGCACTCGGTGGCCAGATTGAAGTTGATCATCGCTCGGCAGCCGCCAGAGGCGAGGACCATCTGACCGCGATGCTCTCGCGCGCCGTCCAGCTGGTCATGGCGCATCTGGATGCATCCCGGCGCCGCGGTTGCCAGCGTCATCGGCATACCCAGCAGGGCGGCGTGTTCGAGGGCGGCGATGACACGCCGCGATTCGACGCGCGTGTAGCGATTCTCGCGAAACGCCGGTAGCGAAAACAGGCGTTGCACCCCTCCGTCGTCGAGTATCGAGTCGAACTGCGCTATCTGGTCGGCTTGCGGCGCGGGTACGTCGCTCGGCGTGCTCGCCCCCGAGACGTCGGCCGCAAGGTCGCCTTCGGAGGCCAGGTCGCCGTCGGGCGCGCCGGCCAGGGACAGCGACTCGAAGGCGAGACGATCGGAGTGCTCGGTCAGGTAGGTGGCGTGTGCGGTGTTTCCGTCGGTGTCGAACAGTCGCAGGGTGGGCGGCACATGCGCAGCCGGATCGGTGACCAGCGCCGAACCGAGACGAGCAGCGTTGAGACGCAACGTGATCCGCGACGGATCGGTCCGGATGGGGCCACCCATACTGACGGGCGCGTCGTGGATACCGACGTCGTTCATGATCACCGGTCCGGCGACGGTGACGCCGACGACCTTGTCGAGTGCCGGCAATTGACGTGTCACCGTGGCAACCTCGGAGTTCAGCAACGAGCCCGCGAATCCCGGTGTCGCCAGCAGGGTGTCGAGATCGCTCGTGGTGCGCTGTCCACGCGGACAGCAACAACCGCGATCGGCCCCGCAGGTCGGATTGCTCTTGTCATGAGCGTCGGGGGAGTGGGGCATCGTTGCCATTCCTAACTGCCGTTGTCGCTGGTGGTGCGGTCTAGTAGACGTCGCGCAGGTAGCGCTTGTCCTTCTTGAGTTGATCCACGTAGTCCTGGGCACCCTCTTCGTCGAGGGAACCGTGTTCGGCCACGATCTGGTGGAGCGCGTCCTCGACGTCGCGGGCCATCCGGGTCGCGTCGCCGCACACGTACAGATGCGCACCGTCCTGCAGCCACGCGAACAGCTCAGCGCCCTGCTCACGCATCCGGTCCTGTACGTAGATCTTGTGGTCCTGGTCCCGGGAGAACGCGAGATCGAGACGGTTGAGAACGCCGTCGGTGACGAACTGGTTGATCTCGTCCGCGTAGATGAAATCGCTGTCACGATGCTGATCTCCGAAGAACAGCCAGTTCTCGCCCTGCGCGCCCCGGCTCTGCCGCTCGTGCAGGAAGGATCGGAACGGCGCGATACCGGTGCCCGGGCCGACCATGATGGCACGGGCGTCGTCGGCGGGCGGCCGGAACGACTTGTTGGGCTGGATGAACACCGGAACGGTGTCGCCGACGTCGCGGTGGTCGGCCAGGTAGGTCGAACACACTCCGCCACGCAGTCTTTCACCGGAGCGGTAGCGAACGGTCGCCATGGTGATGTGCACGGTGCCCGCGTGCGCGAGTGGGCTCGACGAGATCGAGTAGACGCGCGGAGCCAACGGCCGAAGTTCGGCGATAAGTTCCTCGGGTGTGATGGTGATCGTGGAGTCGATTTCGAGGAGGTCGAGGACGTCACGACCCCACAGCCACGCGTCGAGTGCCTCATGGTCTCCGGTGGCCGACAGGTGGGTCAGCTCGGGATCCTCGGTGCGCGAGGCGATGTAGTCGACGAGGTACTTGGACGGAGCCGCAATCTCGAAGCGGTTGCTCAACGCCTCCCGCAGCGAGTACTGGCTCTTGCGGTCGGTGATCATCTCGTCGCCGGTCGCGCCGAGACGCGCGAGTACCTTGTCGACGAGGATCGGGTCGTTGAGCGGTGCGATACTGATGCCGTCGCCGGGCTCGTACTCGATGCCGCTGTCGCCCAACGAGATCACCACATGCCGGACCTCTTTGTCCGACGTCGGTCCGGACAGCACGGTGTTGGCGAGGATCTTGGCGGGATACGGGTTCTTGCGACCCCAGTCGGACTTTGCGGACTTGGCCTTGGCGGGCGCATCTGACGCCGGCGCTGCTGCGGGCTCGACTCCGGCGACGGACTCCGCGGTGGTCACCGAGTGTGCCTGTGCACCATCGGTTTCGATGGCGCTGAGTGCGGGCAGCGCGTTCGCCAGCCACTCGTCGGCCGGCTTCTGGAAGTCGATGTCGCAGTCCACCCGGTCGATCACCCGGGTGGCGCCGAGCTCGGCGAGACGGGCGTCGATGTTCTTGCCCGCCTGACAGAATCCGTCGTAGATGGAGTCACCGAGCGCGACCACGCCGTAGTAGAGGCCGTCGAGGCGCGGCGCGTCGGGTGCGGCCAGAGCCTGCCAGAAGTCCTCGGCATCGTCGGGCATGTCGCCCTCACCGTAGGTCGAGACCACCACCAGGAGTCGCCGAACGGCAGCGAGGGTCGTCATGTCCATGTCGGCCATGTCGGACACCTGGGGGTCGAATCCGTGTGTCGTCGCCAGGGTTTGGGCGGTATCGGCCACCCACTCTGCGTTTCCGGTCTGCGTCCCGTAGAGGATCTGCAGGCCGACCGGGCCCGACTGCTCGTCGGTCGCCGCCGCGGTCGCGACTCCTCCGGCCACGACGGCACCGGTGGGCATCGCCATGCGGGTGTTGAGCCCGGCGAGGAATCCGGCGAGCCACGCCTTCTGCTCGCCGGTGAACGGGACGTCGGTGGGGATGTAGGGGAGTTGCATGTCACCCGGCCTTGGTTTCTGTGGAGGAGGAACCGAACTCTGGTGCCGCGATACGCAGCAGGTCGGCGATGTCGGGCATCGCCTGGGTGGCGAACAACTCGTCGAAGCTCGGCAGTCCGGCGAGCTTCTCGCGATTCTTGCTGTCCTGCAGCAGAATCCACCCATAGGTTGCTGGTGCGTCCATCGACCGCACGTTGCGCAGCGCAAGTGCCTGCTTGTGGTCGTCGACGCGCTTGGCGGCGATCAGCGCCGCGACCTGCTCGGCGTCGTACCCGGACAGGATGGTGCGGGCGTACTTCGCGACCCGGCCGATGAGATCGAAGTCCTCGGTGAGCACCAGGTTGCGCGCAGCGCGGGCGATGACCTGTTCGGTGGCCTCGGTACCGGTGGCCACGGTGCTGCGACCGCGCGCGAGGCGGCCGGCGGCCAACTCGCGGGCGAGTTCGAAGACGGTGAACGCGTTGAGGAGTCGGTACATGTCGTCGTTGTCGGTCTGGCCGTACTCCGGGAGCGCGCCGCCGGCGACCGGACGCTGGGTCCGCATGCTGATCTTCAGTTTGCGTACCTGATCGGCCGCGATCGCCGACGACAACTCGTCGAGCAACTCGCGGTGGGAGAGGGTGGCCATCAGCACGTCGCTGTCCTGGTAGGAGAGCAGCGCGCGGGGCATCGCGTAGGAGATGTAGTGGCGTTCGGTCTCCCAGTTCTCCAGCAGACGGGTGGCCAACGCCGATCCCGTTGCCTCCGCATGCATCTGCAGCATGGTGTGCACGGCGAGGTGATGGATGGGCGCCAGCGGGTCGTCGACACCGGTGATGGCACCGATGACGACCGAGTCCGAACTGATCCGGCTCTCGAGTTCGCAGGCGGGGTCGTACTGGTAGAGGAATCCGCCACTCATCCCGTTCGCCAGGCCCTTGCCGTAGCCGCCCAGATTCAGTACCGCACCGTTGGTCATGTACTCGCAACCGAATTCGCCGAGTCCCTCGACCACCGCGGTGGTACCCGAGTTGCGGACGGCGAACCGGTCGCCTGCCTCGCCTTCGACGAACAAGCGTCCGCCGGTGGCGCCGAACAGTGCGAAGTTGCCGACCAGGACGTTGCCGCCGACCGCAGGTGACCCGCCGCCGGGGGAGCGGACGACGACGACGCCGCCCGACATCGACTTGCCGACACCGTCGTTGCAAGTGCCGATATGCGTCATCCGCATGCCGTCGTTGCAGAAGGCCGCGTAGGAGAGACCGGCGGATCCGGTGGTCGTGACCTGCACCGAGTCGGGCGCCAGGTAGCGCCGTCCTCGATCGTCGGAGTGGACTGCGGGCAGCACGGAAGCCGTTTGGGCGTCGATGCGGTAGTTGACCAGTCGTTCGATGTCGATGGCCAGCTGCGCGCCGACACTCTTGTTCCGATTGCCCAGGCACACGGGGTCGGTGGTGACGGTGTCGGCTCCCGCGTCGATGAGGTGCGCGTGGACCTGTTCGACAAGGGCGTCGTCGATGGCGTAGTCCCGTTCGAGATAAACAGGATCGACGATCTCGGGCATGTCGACGCGAGCCAGCAGTGCGGACAGGCGCAGGGTGCCGACCAGGTGCGCGTCCTGTGCCAGGTGCAGCAGATCCGTGCGACCGCGGGCGGCGCGCAGCGAGGGCACGCCGATCGACGCCAGGATCTCGCGTACCTCGTGGGCGATGTTGAGCAGGTACTGAGCCATCGACCGCGGATCTCCCTCGAAGACCTCGGGATTGGTGGTGAGTCCGGCCGGACACTTGATGTTGCAGTTCTTCGCCATCACGCAGCCCACCATCATCAGGGCGGCGGTGCCGAACTCGAAACTGTCGGCACCGAGTAGCGCCGAGGTGACCACATCCTGCCCGGTCTGGTGCGCGCCGGAGGTCCGCAACACGACCTTCTGTCGAAGTCCGTTGGCGCACAGGGCCTGATGGACTTCGGCGAGACCGATCTCGGCGGCCCGGCCGGCGTAGCGAAGGCTCGACACGGATGCCGCGCCGGTGCCGCCGGTGTTGCCGGCCACGTTGATCACGTCGGCACCTGCCTTGGCCACACCGACGGCGATGGTGCCGATGCCCTCCGACGAGACGAGTTTGACGATGACTCGCACGCGCGCTGCCTTGCAGTCGTGGATGAGCTGCGCGAGGTCCTCGATCGAATAGGTGTCGTGGTGCGGGGGCGGTGAGACGAGTTCGACGCCGGGGGTGCCGCCACGCGCCGCGGCGATCTCGACCGTGACCTTGGGTGCCGGAAGTTGACCTCCCTCACCCGGTTTGGCGCCCTGGCCGATCTTGATCTCCAGCTCGGTGAGCATCGGGTCGGCCAGGTAGCCGGCCCAGATGCCGAACCGTCCCGAGGCGAACTGCTTGATGCGCGAGGCGCGAATGGTGTTGTACCGGGACAGATGTTCGCCACCCTCGCCACTGTTGGAGAGGCCGCCCACCATGTTGGTACCGTGTGCGACGGCTTCGTGTGCGGGCGCGACCAGCGCGCCGTGGCTCATCGCCCCAGACGCGAACGTTGCCGTGATCTCATGTGCGGGTTGAACTTCGGTGAGTGCGATGGGCGCACCCGGTTGTCTCCGGCATGGTTGTCTCCGGCGCGGTGGTCGTTGGCTTGGAGTGCGAGGACGTCGCGCAGGGCGCTGGGCCGCTGCGTGCGTGTCGAGGCGAGTTCGGTGGAGAACGAGCGGTACGCCGCGGTGATCTCGAAGGTGTCGATGTCGTGGTCGGACAAGCGGTCGAAGCTGCTGTCGACGTACGCACCCGCGTCGAGCCCGAAGGCGTCGCCGAGTTTGCCCACGGTGAGCAGTCGCACCGCGTCCCCGGCGCCCACCGTGCGCGCCGCCTCCGACTCCCTTCCTGCGGTGGCGAAGCTGATCTTCTCGGCCGTGAGTTCCTCGTACTTGCGGACGGCGGTGGTACCGAACGAATGTCCGGCGCCGTCGGCGCGCTCCTTGAACAGCCCGAGGAGTGGCAGATCCTTGTCGGTGCGCGGTGGTTCGTCGCTCATCGCCGAGCGATGCGCCGCTCCGAGCGCCTCGGCGATCGGAGCAAGGCCGACCCCGCCGACCGGCGAGGGCAGGTTCGGGAACCACCGGCGCAGGTTGTCGTCGGCGGTGTCGAGGAAGTTCGGTTCGAAGAATTCGCCGCCGATGTAGCTCTCCGCGGTGCACAGACCGACGCGGCCCATCGTCTTCATGAGTGACTTCTCGGCGGCCTTGGCCCACCGCGCGAACGCTGCGTCCGGTTCGTCCGGCGCGAGCTCCCGGGCACGTCGCGCGACCGAATGCGGGTGCACCGCAGCCGCACCGAAGCCGAGCACCGCCGCGAGATGGTGCGATGACTCGATCTGGCCGCTGTCGACGACCAGGGAGACGCGCAGGCGCAGTCCCTCGGAGATCAGCCGTTGGTTGATGGCCGACACCAGGAAGATCATCGGTAGAGCAGCACGGTCGCGGCCGATACTCCGGTCACTGAGGACGGCAATGCCGCCCTGCTGCTTGGCGAAGGAGACCACCTCGTCGCCGAGCCCGTCGACCGCCTGCACGAGGGCGGTGTGAGCGTCGTCGTCTCCGGCTCGCAACGCGTACGTCGCGTCGAACCGTTCGATCGGTGCCTCGTTCTGTCCGTACAGGGTCGCGAGATCGGTCGCCGTCAGAATCGGTGTGCCGAGCACGATCTGGCGAGACTTCCCGGAGCGCTTGCCCAGCCGCGGACGGGTACCGAGGGCAATGCGCAGCGACATGCCGTCGGCCTCGCGAATGCTGTCCAGGGGTGGATTGGTGACCTGGGCGAATCGCTGTGAGAAGAAGCGGGCGACGTTGGCCTCGATGTTGGTGAATGCGTTGATTGCATTGCCGAAACCCATCGCCGACACGCGCTCGGCGCCGGTGTCGAGCATCGGATCCATGAAGTAGCGGAAGCTCTCCTGATCCAGGTAGTGCGCGGCGAATCGCTGATGGTCGGTCAGTTCCTCGTCGTGACCGTCGGTGGCGGCGACGGCCACGTCGAGCGCGGCGAGATCGACCTTGGCGGCCGCCAGCAGTGCTGGGTAATCCTTTGCTGCGGCGAGCTTTTCGTACGCCTCGTCGGTGGTGTAGGTGCGATGGTCGCGGTGGTCGTAGTAGATCATCCCGCCGGCGGACACCCGGCCGCGCGAGATCACCGACTCCGGCGGCACCGAGATCTGACCGGCCTCGGAGAACGCGCACAGATACTCGGAGGTCTCCAGCGTGCGCAGGGGCCGCAGGCCAAGTCGATCGAGGCGGGCGCCGATCACCGAACCGTCGCCGAACACCACGGCCGCCGGGCCGTCGTTCTTCTCCTCGTAGAGGGAGAAGAACTCGAACATGGCGCGCACCTGCGGAGAGAGCGAGCTGTCGTTCTCCCAGGCCGGCGGCATCATCGACACGACCGCGGTGACGAGATCGACCTGGTCTTCGGTTACCCGTGCGGCGACGGTCTGGTCGAGGCGTGAGCTGTCGGACTGGCCGGGTGGTCGCACGATGGTGCGTCGCTGCGCTGCGGCGGCCGTCACCTGGGCGATGCGATTCTTCTTGTCGGTGTTGAGCTCACCGTTGTGCGCGAGGTAGCGAAACGGCTGGGCCATCGTGGGATGCGGGTCGGTGTTGGTCGAGAAGCGTGTGTGGAAGTACAGCGTGTGCACCGCATGGTCGGGGTCGAGGAGGTCGGTGAAGTAGCCGATCACCTCTGGGGAGGAGAGGCGTCCCTTGAGTACCTGGGTCCGCGCCGAGAGGGACAGCGGATACAACCCGGCCAAGGCGGGATGGGTGTAGCCGATGGACTCGATGTGCAACAGCGCCTGCTGGACGAGTTGGTCGAGGTCGGCGGGTTCGGGACACGGGTCCGGTGCGGCGAACACCCACTGGCGGATCGGCAGCTGATGGGCCACCGCCGCGGGCCGCAGGACGCCGTTGTCCACGGGCACGTCGCGCACGGTGAGCACGGTGAAGCCGCGATCGGTCATGGTCCGCTCGATGAGGGCCGTCGCCTTGGTGGCACCGGCGGCGGTGTCGGGCAGGAAGAAGTTGCCCACACAGAACTGGCCGAGGGCGAGCTTTCGTCGACCGGTCACCTTCCGGAAGAAGCGCAGCGAGAGGTCCATGGACACGCCACCGCCGTCGCCGACGCCCTCGGAGGACATGCCGCCGCGGTGCGGTACCGAGCACAACGCCTCGGCCGCCTTCTCGATCACCTCGTGTCGCTGGACGCCGTCCTTGCGGGCGATGAAGCCGACCCCGCAGCTGCTCTTTTCGTCGCTTGGAATCCCACAGCAGATGCTGTGAGGGGATTTCAGACCGCATTCATCCTCTGTTCTCGGCAGTGATCGTGGTGATCAGGGGAGGGCAGGTGACGTCGCTGCGACGATGAAGCGACGTCGGGGAGAACTATAACTTAGCTAAGGCTTACCAAGATAAGCCCTACCTAATGCGTGGTCGAATCCCGGGAATGAAACCAACGTCGTCCCTGTTGACGCGAGTGACCCCGGTACAAGCGCGATTTCTTCGGAAGCGATTGCGCGTGGCATACTGGTCGGTCGAGTCCGGTTCCGGTTCACACCGTCGAAGTGCGACGGTGACCCGGCGACCACAGAAAGGGACAACCACCATGAAGCAGGGCATTCACCCCGAGTACGCGACGACCACCGTCGTCTGCGGCTGCGGCAACACCTTCGAGACCCGCAGCACCGCTGCCAACGGACGTATCAACGTCGAGGTCTGCTCGCAGTGCCATCCGTTCTACACCGGCAAGCAGAAGATCCTCGACACCGGCGGCCGTGTCGCGAAGTTCGAGAAGCGCTACGGCAAGCGCACCAAGAACGCAGAAGCCAAGTAGTCCGGTGTCGCAGTAACTCCCGTGACGACGCCCACCCGGTCCATCCGGGTAGGGCGTCGTTGGCGTCTGAAGGGGGATCGTCGGGGTACGGGGTTGTTCGGGTGAGTATCGGCAGAGGTGAGTGAGCAGTGAGTACGCAGAGTCCGTCGGCGATCGATGACATCCTCGCCGAGCACGCGGGTCTCGAACGTCAGCTGTCCGATCCGTCCCTGCACGACGACCCCGGCGCCGCGCGCCGCGTCGGCAAGCGGTTCGCCGAGCTCGCGCCGGTGATGGCAACGCATGCCAAACTGCAGGCCGCCCGCGACGATCTCGACGCGGCCCGTGAGCTGGCCGCCGACGACCCGGCCTTCGCCGAGGAGATCCCGGCACTCGAGGCCACCGTGGCCGAGCTGGATGCGACGCTCACCGATCTGCTCGCTCCCCGCGATCCGCACGACGCCGACGACGTCGTTCTCGAGATCAAGTCGGGAGCCGGTGGCGAAGAGTCGGCGCTGTTCGCCGCGGACCTCGCCCGGATGTACCTCAAGTACTGCGAACGCAACGGATGGAAGGCGCAGGTACTCGGCGTCACCGAGTCCGACCTCGGGGGCTACAAGGAAGCGACGCTGTCCATCAAGTCCAAGGAAGCGGTCCGCGACGGCGTCTGGTCGCGTCTGAAGTTCGAGGGCGGAGTTCATCGGGTGCAGCGCGTGCCGGTGACCGAGTCGCAAGGCCGGATTCACACGTCCGCGGCCGGGGTGCTCATCTATCCCGAGCCCGAAGAGGTCGAAGACGTCGTCATCGACGAGACCGAACTGCGCATCGACGTCTACCGGTCGTCCGGCAAGGGTGGTCAGGGCGTCAACACCACGGACTCGGCGGTTCGAATCACCCACCTGCCCACGGGAATCGTGGTGACGTGCCAGAACGAGCGCTCCCAGTTGCAGAACAAGGCTCGCGCATTGCAGGTTCTCGCCGCGCGGCTGCAGTCGGCGGCCGAGGAACAGGCGCAGGCCGCCGCGGCCCAGGATCGAGCGGCGCAGATCCGCACGGTCGACCGCTCCGAGCGCATCCGAACCTACAACTTCCCGGAGAACCGCATCACCGACCACCGCATCGGCTACAAGGCCAACAATCTCGACGCTGTGCTGGGCGGCGACATGGATGCGCTGCTCGACGCACTTGTCGCGGCCGACCGTCAGGCGAGACTCGAGGCGCAGTGACCGCGGTCTCTGCCGAGATCGCCACGGCCACCACGTTGTTGGCCGATGCCGGGATCGACACCGCACGCGTCGACGCCGACCGGCTGATGGCGGATGTTCTCGGCATCGAGATCGGCCGACTGCTGCTCGTCGACGGCATCGACGACGCGCAGCGCACAGCCTTTCGGGCTGCGGTCGCGCGACGTGCGACGCGGGAACCGTTGCAGCACATCATCGGTCGGGTCGGCTTCGGTCCCCTCGAGCTTGCCGTCGGGCCGGGGGTGTTCATTCCGCGGCCCGAGACCGAACTCATTCTTGAATGGGCGGTCGACGCGGCGTCGTCCGTCGACGGATCGCGCCCCGTCGGAGTTGCCGACCTCTGCAGCGGGAGTGGCGCCCTGGCACTCGGCATCGCGACGATGGTGCCGCGAGCGGAGGTCGCTGCGGTAGAGGAGGACACCGAAGCGTTGAAGTGGTTGCAGCGCAACGTCGTCGAACAGGGTCTGGGTGAACGCGTCCGCGTCTGCGCGGCCGATGTCACCGATGCCGTCGCGATGCACGACGTGCTGCCGGATGGATCGTGTGACGTGATCGTCAGCAACCCGCCGTACGTGCCGGCCGATGCCCAGGTCAGTGCCGAGGTTGCCCATGATCCGGCTCGCGCCGTCTTCGGTGGGGCCGACGGGATGTCGGTGATCATCCCCATGGTCGAGGTGATCGGGCGGGCGCTCCGGCCCGGTGGCCGGGTTGCCATCGAGCACGACGACACCACTGCCGGCAGCGTCGTCGAGGTACTCGGCGATGCGGGAGTCTTCGATTCGATCGTCGCCCACCAGGACCTCGCCGGCCGGCCGCGGTTCGTCTCCGCGACACGCGCCGCGGGGTAACCGGCGGCGCTTTCCGTGCACGGTCAACGGTTTTCGACGCACGGTCAACGAGTTTGGGGGGTGCGGGAATTCGGTTGACCCGTGACCACACGTCACTACGCTTGGCGGCATATGACAACGAATCACGCAGAAGACATCGACACCTTCCTCGCGGCCTACGACGAACAATTGAGAGGAGATGCCGAGGCGTCGTCGGCGACCGACGTCGAGAGGTGCGGTCCGCTGTACCTGATCACTCTCGCGGGCGGTCGGGGGTTGGTGACCTATCGACCCTTCACGACGACCCACGACGAGCTCGCCGCGCTCGTGTGCTCCGCCGTCGACTACTTCCGGGCGGTGCCCGGACTGACCTCGGTGGAGTGGAAGACGCGTGGCCACGACATCATGCCGGGGTTGTACAAGAGTCTGCTGCACAACGGATTCCGGGATGGGGGCACGGAATCGATCATGATCGGGCGCCCCGAGTTGCTGCTCGCCGAGGACACCGCACCCTCGGGTGTCACCCTCCGGCGCATCACCTCGGCGGCAGACGTTCGAGCAACCAGGGCGATGGTCGACAGCGTGTTCGGCGCACGAGGCGAGCCCTCGGAAGCGAGTGTGCAGCAGGAGTTGGCGCGCCTGCACGACGGGACCGGCCGGCAGGTCTGGGTCGCCGAAGCCGACATTGACTACGTGACGTCGGACAACGTGGCTCAGCACATCGTCGGGTCGGGACGGCTCGAACCCGTCTCCGGCACCGACTTCGCCGGAATCTGGGGCGGTGCAGTGGTTCCCGAGTGGCGGCATCGAGGCATCTACCGGGCGCTCACCGCGGCCCGAGCGGGTGCAGCCCTCGAGCAAGGAAAGACGCTGATCCAGTCCGACTCCACTGAATACTCACGACCGATCCTGGAACGGTCGGGGCTGATCAAGGTGTCGACCACCACCCCCTATCGGCTCGCCGTGATCGACTGACGAAGCGTCGGCTGCGTTGTCGCGCAACCCGTGCATGCGAGGATGAACGGGTGAGCATTGTTTTCGACTGCAACGATCCGGAGAGTCGCAGCGCGGGTATCCGTGCCGCCGTGGGGGCGGCCAAGGCGGGCCGGCTGGTCGTGATGCCGACCGACACGCTTTACGGACTCGGTTGCGATGCCTTCGATGCCGATGCGGTGGCGCAGTTGTTGGCCGCCAAGCACCGTGGCCGTGACATGCCGGTGCCGGTCCTGGTCGGTTCCTGGCACACCATCGACGGCCTGGTGCTGTCGGTGTCACAGGCCGCCCGCGACCTCGTCGAGGCGTTCTGGCCGGGTGGGCTGAGTCTGGTCGTCGAGCAGGCGCCGTCGCTGGCGTGGGATCTCGGCGACACGGCGGGCACGGTGATGCTGCGGATGCCACTGCATCCGGTGGCCATCGAGGTCTTGCGCGAGGTCGGTCCGATGGCGGTGTCGAGTGCGAATGTGTCCGGTCAGCCGCCGGCCACCACGGCCGAGCAGGCCCGGACCCAACTCGGCGAAGAGGTGTCGGTCTACCTCGACGGCGGACCCTCACCGGCCGCGCAGGCGTCGACCATCGTCGATGTCAGCGGGCCGAACCCCCGGGTTCTGCGGGTGGGGGCGGTATCGGTGGCCGACGTTGCCGACGTGCTCGACGTTGACCCGGAGTCACTGCTGGAGCAGCGATGACCGGCGTCACCGGGGACGCCGCCGTCGACGATCTCGTCGCACGCGAGCGGGAGCGCCGTTCGACGTCGATACAGCTGATCGCCAGCGAGACCGAACCCACTCCGGCGGTCCGGGCCGCCATGGGCTCGGTGTTCGACGCGAAATACGCCGAGGGCTACCCGGGAGGGCGGTATCACGGTGGTTGCGAAGTCGTCGACGAGGTCGAAAGCCTGGCCATCGAGCGGGCCCGCACCCTGTTCGGTGCCGAATACGCCAACGTCCAACCCGCGTCGGGCAGTGCGGCGAGCCTGGCGGTGTACGCCGCCTTCGCCCAGCCCGGCGATCCCGTGCTGGCGCTGCGTCTCGACCAGGGCGGTCACCTCACGCATGGTTCCCGGGCGAACTTCTCCGGCCGATGGTTCACCCCGCTGCACTACGGGGTGCGCAAGAGCGATGAATGTATCGACTACGACGAGGTGCGCGACCTCGCGTTGGTCCACCGGCCCCGCATCCTCGTCGCGGGGGCGGCCTCCTACTCGCGGCTGATCGATTTCGCCATCCTGCGTCAGATCGCCGACGAGGCCGAATGCGTGCTGTGGGTGGATGCCGCCCACCTCGCCGGTCTGGTGGCCGCGGGAGTCGCACCGTCGCCGGTGCCGTTCGCGGACGTCGTCACGGTGTCGACGAACAAGGTGATCCGAGGTCCGCGCGGAGGTCTGGTGGTCGCGCCCGAGCGTCACCGAAACGTGCTGGACAAGGCGGTGTACCCGTTTGTTCAGGGTGGGCCGGCGATGAACTCGATCGCTGCCAAGGCCGTCGCGTTCGCGGAATCGGCCACCGACGAGTTTGCCGCATACGCACGGACCGCGGTTGCCAACGCGACCGCGCTTGCCGACGCGTTGGTCGGTCGGGGTCTGCGGATCGTGTCGGGCGGGACCGACACCCACCTCGCCGTGGTCGACGTATCGGCCCGCGGCCTCACCGGCGTCGAGGCGCAGCGTCGGCTGGCGGCAGCCGGAATCGTCGTCGACAAGGCGGTCCTCCCATTCGACACGCAGCCGGTGGCACTCGGATCCGCCTTCCGGATCGGGACGGCGTGCGCCACGTCTGCCGGCCTGGGAGCCGCCGACATGAGCATGCTCGCGACCTGGATCGATGAGGCGTTGAGCGTCGCTGCCGACGACCCGGCGCAGGCGCGTATCCGCGACCGGATCTCCGAACTGCCGGCCGGGTAGCGTTGTGCGCGTGCCGCCACCGCTGAGCCCGTCCGGCGCCGACCCCCACGTGATGATCTGGGCGGCCGGCGGCGGCGTCGGCGTCCCATTTCGCGAGCTCTTGCTGGTCGGTCTGACGGCGGCCGCGATCACCTATCTCGTGACCTCGGCGGTGCGAGTGTTCGCCATCCGCGCAGGCGCGGTCGCGGTACCGCGTGTGCGGGATGTGCACGTCATCCCGACCCCGCGCCTCGGTGGTCTGGGCATGTTCGCCGGGGTGGTCGCGGCGATCGCGCTGGCGGCCAACCTGCCCGCGCTGAACCGCGGGTTCGCGTACACGACCGACATGAGTGCGGTGATCGCCGCCGGAGCAGTCATCGTGTTGGTCGGTGCGGTCGACGATCGCTGGGGTCTGGATGCCTTGACCAAGTTCGTCGGCCAGGTGACGGCGGCCGGGGTGATGGTCCTGATGAAGATCAGCTGGCTGCAGGTGCCCGTACCGTTCGGCGATATCGGCACGCTCGTGCTGGATCCGCTGCAGTCGGGACTGCTGACAGTGATCATCACGGTCGCGACCATCAACGCGGTGAACTTCATCGACGGGCTCGACGGACTAGCGGCCGGGCTCGGGCTGATCGCGGCGTCGGCCATCTGCATGTTCTCGCTGGGGCTGCTGCGTGATCAGGGCGGCGACGTCAGTTACTACCCGCCCGCGCTGATCTCGGCCGTTCTGGCCGGCGCATGCCTGGGCTTCTTGCCGCACAACTTCTCGCCCGCCCGGATCTTCATGGGGGATTCGGGGGCGATGCTGATTGGTCTCATGCTGGCTGCGGCGTCCACGAGCGCGTCTGGCCGTATCGCAGTGAACGCCTACGGCCCGGCGGACGTGTTCACCTTGTTGTCGCCGTTGCTGCTGGTGGCGGCCGTGGTCTTCGTGCCGATGCTCGACATGCTGATGGCGGTCATCCGACGAACGCGCGCCGGGGTCGGCTTCTACACGCCGGACAAGATGCATCTGCACCACCGACTGCTCGAGTTGGGCCATTCGCAACGCCGAGTGGCGTTGATCATCTACTTGTGGGTCGGGGTGCTCGCATTCTCGGTCGCGGCGAGCACCATTTTCCCGCTGTCGGTCGTCGCACCGGTGTTCGCGGGCGGTCTCGTGATTGCGATGCTGGTGACGATGGCGCCGCGTCTGCATCGCCGCTATGCCGAGCTGCGGACCGCGACGCGCGCCTTTCGTTGACCCGAAGCGTTCGGTGAGCATTCCTCTGACCTGGGGAACTCGGCGGTCCCGCCACGGTCGTCCCACCAAAACCAGGGGAAGAGTTCCTTCCCCGAGGTTCGTAGTCGTCCGCGAGAATTTTCTGGGGGAGGACTCCAAGGGTAGGGGAAGGAGTTTCATCCCCTACTTCTTGTGGCGGGTGAGTCGCCGATCCGCAGAGTCCGGTGGCCGGGCCCGTTGGGCTGGAAATCTGTACGCGGGAGGCCGATGAAGTGGGCACAGTCTACTTCATCGGGGTGGGGAGTCCAGCTTTCCAACGTGGTTGCTTGCGCTCGTCACACCTGGCTGGCGGCCGGGACGCTTCGTTCCCGGCTCTACGATCGCGTTGGTCGATGTCGAGGCCCGGGGTGGTAAGGGGACAGTAAAGAATCGTGTACTATCCCCTGTAGTAGGTGATGAGACCGATCATTCGGTCAGGCGTCACCCAACCGGGCGGACAGCATGTCCCATGACGGCATACCCCGCGATGAGCACGCCCGATCCATGTTGGTAGGGTCACACCCGAACGTGAGCTTACGCCCGGCGACCTGGTCGCCGAACGCACGCGCGGTGCTTCGTGCCCATCCGGCGCGAGGTGAGAGAGCTGAGGAGAGGCGCATGACGACTTCTGCACCTGACTCGGCCCCCGTTTATCCGCAGGCTCCGACCGGCCTCCGCCGGCCCGGTGCGATCGCGGTCGTGGTGAGCGGCATCGTCATCGGTCTCGCGACCTACCTCGGCCACCCGGTGTTCGGGGCGTTCTTCGTCCTCGGCATGGTCGGGATCTTTGTCAATGCGGCGATGGTGCGCCAGGTCGTCGAGACGGTGGCGGCCGCACCGGATCCGCACAAGAAATCGTTGGCACTCAATTCCGCTGCCCGGCTCGGCGCCATCACGGTGCTCGCGCTCGTGGCGGCTTTCCTGGTCCGGCCCGATGGGCTGGGCGTCATGTTCGGGCTCGCGATCGGCCAGGTGATCCTGGTTCTCAACGCGGTGATTCCGGTGATGAAAGGACTGCGCAAGCAGCTATGACGGATACGACCTACTTGGCCGAGGCGGCCATCCACGTCGGCGTGCACGAGACGGTCACGATCGGTGGGATGACCTTCAACACCGACACGATCCTCTCGTCGGCGATCGCAGCGGTGATCGTGATCGCCATGGCCTTCTACGTCAAGGCGAAGGTGACATCCAGCAAGCCGAACACGGTGCAGCTCTATTTCGAGGTCGTGACCGTGCAGATGCGCGGGCAGATCGAGAGCGCCATCGGCATGAAGATCGCCGGCTTCGTCCTCCCCCTCGCGGTCACCCTGTTCACCTATATTCTCGTCGCGAACTGGCTCTCGATCCTGCCGGTCCAGTACGCATCGTCCAACGGCGAGGTGCACGAACTGCTCAAGCCCGCGGCCAGCGACGTGAACTTCGTCTACGCGATGGCGCTGTTCGTCTTCGTCTGGTACCACGGGGCCGGCATGCGGCGTCGCGGCGTCTTCGGCCACCTGGGCAAGCTGGTCAAGGGCCACGTGCCCGCGCTGGCAGCGATCAACATCATCGAAGAGATCGCCAAGCCCGTCTCGCTCTCCCTCCGTCTTTTCGGCAACATCTTCGCCGGCGGCATCATGGTCGCCCTGATCGCGCTGTTCCCGGCCTACATCCTCTGGGCGCCCAACGCCCTGTGGAAATCCTTCGACCTGTTCGTGGGTCTGATCCAGGCGTTCATCTTCGCCCTGCTGACGATCCTGTACTTCAGCCAGGCCATGGAGCTCGACGAAGACCATCACTAGACCATCTACCCTGCTCGACCCCGGGCGGCGCCGCCAACCGGGACCCAAGACCTGACAACCGAGATTGTCAGTTCCACCCGAAAGGAAAGTTCAGAAATGGATCCAACAATTGGTATGGGCGCCCTGATCGGCGGCGGTCTGATCATGGCCGGCGGCGCGATCGGTGCCGGTATCGGTGACGGTCTGGCCGGCGCCCAGCTGATCGCGGGTATCGCTCGTCAGCCCGAAGCTCAGGGTCGTCTGTTCACCCCGTTCTTCATCACCGTGGGTCTGGTCGAGGCCGCCTACTTCATCAACCTCGCGTTCATGGCGCTGTTCGTGTTCGCCACCCCGATCTCGGCCGAGCAGTAAGCGCTTCGCCCGACATCGACCTGACGCTGTTCCGATAGGGGAAACGCAAACATGATGCTGTATCTCGCCGCAGCCGCCGAAGAAGGGGAGAAGCCGCCGAACTTCTTGATCCCCAACGGCACGTTCTTCGTGTGTCTGTTCATTTTCGTCGTCGTGCTGATCGTGATCCGCACGCTGGTGGTCCCGCCGATCGTCAAGGTGCTCGACGAGCGCGATGCGAGGGTGGCGAAGACCGTGGACGACACCAAGAGCGCTGCGGCGAGCTACGAGGATGCGGACACCCACTACCGGGCGGCCATGAAGGAGGCCCGTGGGGATGCCACGGGCATCCGGGACGAGGCCCGCGCAGCGGGCAACGAGGAGCTTTCGGCGGCGAAGCGGCGCGCGACCGAGGAGGCCGACGCCGCTCTCGCTGCCACCTCCGAGTCCTTGAAGGCAGAGGGTGACCGTGCCGCAAGCACGGCGCACGCGGATGTCGACCGGTTGTCGGCCACGCTGGCCGGCCGAGTTCTCGGCACCGAGGTCGATACGACCAACAAGGAGAAGGTGAACTAGGTGGACATCCTCATTGGCAACTTCATCGGGTTCGCCGTCATCGTCTTCTTGTTCTGGAAGTATGTGCGACCGCCGCTGAGCCGCGCGGTGCACAACCAGAAGGAAACGATCGCCCGGCAGGTGATCGAGAGTGAGGAAGCGAAGGCCCGGCTCGCCGACGCCCAGGCTGCTCACGATCGCGCTCTGGCCGAGGCAAAGGCCGAGGCCGCGGAGCTCCACGAGTCCGCACTGAAAGACGCCGAGGGCATCCGGGAGGACATCAAGGCCCAGGCCGACTCCGAGGTCCGGCGGATCAGCGAGCACGGCAAGTCTCAGGTCGAGCTGACTCGTTCGAACCTGGTTCGCCAGTTGCGTACCGATCTCGGTCTCACCGCCATCGACGGCGCGGACAAGCTGGTGCGCTCGCACCTGTCCGACGAGTCCAACCGCTCGGCGAGTGTCGACCGGGTGATCGCCGAGCTCGAGGCGATGGCATCGAGCACGCAGACGGCTGTCCCACACAGCTCGGAACTGATCGGTCTGCGTCACATGCGGGCCGGCAGCCGTGAGGCTGCGCGCGTTGTCTCCCACGAGTTCGATTCCGCGAGCAAGGATCTCGACGGACCTGCACTCACCGCGGCGGCCGCCGAATTGACCCAGGTCATCATCGTGCTCAACGCCAATCCGGTGCTGCGCAAGAAGCTGACCGAGGACGAGGACAACCCCGCAGGCAAGGAGCAGCTGGTGTCGACGCTGTTCGGCGGAAAGGTCGCACCCATCGTCGTCGATGTGGTCGCCTCGGCGGCCAAACAACGGTGGTCGACGTCGACTGACTTCATCGCGGGGCTGCGCAGGCAGAACGCTCTGATCGTGCTCACCGCGGCCGAGCAAGAAGGCCAGATCGAGCAGGTCGAAGACGAGCTCTTCCGCGTGAGCCGCTTGCTGGACGCCAATCCGCAGCTGGCCTCCCTGCTGTCTGATCACACCCATCCAGCCGACAAGCGAAATGGCTTGCTGGAGAAGCTGATCGGCGGACAGGTCACCGAACACACCTGGTACCTGCTGTCGCACCTCATCGCGCTGCTGCACGGCCAGCCGGTCGAGGTCGCCGTCGAGCAGCTCGCCGAACTCGCGGCAGCCCGCCGCGGCGAGTCGGTGGCTCACGTCGTGTCCGCTGCACCCCTGTCCGATGCTCAGATCGAGCGTCTCGGGACGGTGCTCGGCAGCATCTACGGCCGGACGATCTCGGTGCAGACCGAAGTGCGTCCAGAGATCCTCGGCGGCCTGCGTATCGGGGTTGGCGAGGAGATCATCGACGCCGACATCGCCACTCGCCTCGCGAAGGCGACCGAGACGCTGCCGCGCTGACACAGCCGAGACATCGAAGCGCTCACGCGCCGAGACAACGAAGCGCTCACGCGCCGAGACAACGAAGCGCTCACGCGCCACCAACCACCACCCGACGACCACCACACCCAGGCTCGCAAGCCGGACCAGAACAAGGAAAGACGAGAACCCATGGCGGAGTTGACGATCTCACCAGACGAGATTAAGGGAGCGATCGAGCAGTACGTCTCGTCGTTCGAAGCCGAGGCGTCGCGCGACGAGGTCGGCATCATCACCGATACCGCGGACGGCATCGCGCACGTCAGCGGCCTGCCCAGCGC
The DNA here is from genome assembly GCF_040610755.1 of Gordonia sp. NPDC003585. Lineage (NCBI taxonomy): Bacteria > Bacillati > Actinomycetota > Actinomycetes > Mycobacteriales > Gordoniaceae > Gordonia > Gordonia sp. NPDC003585. Next base: position 28,074 of record NZ_JBEXMX010000041.1, read on the forward strand.
TATGGCCAACGAGCTGCTGCAGTTCCCCGGCGGCATCCTCGGCGTGGCGCTCAACCTCGACGAGGACGAGATCGGTGCGGTCATCCTCGGTGACTATGAGGACCTCGAAGAGGGCCAGGAAGTCAGCCGGACCGGCGAGGTGCTCTCCGTCCCGGTCGGCGACAAGTTCCTCGGCCGCGTGGTCGACCCGCTCGGCGCGCCCATCGACGGACTCGGCGACATCGAGGCCGAAGAGCAGCGCGTTCTCGAACTCCAGGCGGCCACCGTGCTCGAGCGTCAGCCGGTCGAGGAGTCGCTGGCCACCGGCATCAAGGCCATCGACGCCATGACCGCGATCGGTCGCGGCCAGCGTCAGCTCGTCATCGGCGACCGCAAGACCGGCAAGACCGCGGTCTGCGTCGACGCGATCCTGAACCAGAAGGCCAACTGGGAGTCGGGCGACGAGAACAAGCAGGTCCGCTGCATCTACGTCGCCATCGGTCAGAAGGGTTCCACCATCGCGGGCGTCAAGACCGCGCTCGAAGAGGCCGGAGCGATGGAGTACACCACCATCGTCGCCGCTCCCGCGTCTGATTCCGCCGGTTTCAAGTGGCTCGCGCCCTACACCGGTTCGGCCATCGGACAGCACTGGATGTACCAGGGCAAGCACGTCCTGATCGTGTTCGACGACCTCACCAAGCAGGCCGAGGCCTACCGCGCGATCTCGCTGCTGCTGCGCCGCCCGCCGGGCCGCGAGGCATACCCGGGTGACGTCTTCTACTTGCACTCGCGTCTGCTGGAGCGTGCGGCCAAGCTGTCCGATGAGATGGGCGGCGGTTCGATGACCGCACTGCCGATCATCGAGACCAAGGCCAACGACGTGTCGGCGTTCATCCCGACCAACGTCATCTCGATCACCGACGGCCAGGTGTTCCTCGAGTCCGACCTCTTCAACAAGGGCGTTCGCCCGGCCATCAACGTCGGCACCTCGGTGTCGCGCGTGGGTGGTGCCGCACAGACCAAGGGTCTGAAGAAGGTGTCCGGCTCGCTGCGTCTGGAGCTGGCCCAATTCCGTGAGCTCGAGGCGTTCTCCGCGTTCGCCTCCGACCTCGACGACGCGTCGAAGGCGCAGCTCGAGCGCGGTGCACGCTGGGTCGAGATGCTCAAGCAGGATCAGTACAGCCCGTACTCCGTCGAGGACGAGATCGTGTCGATCTACCTCTGCGGTGAAGGCCACTACGATTCGGTGCCGGTCAGCGACGTCCGCAACTTCGAGACCCAGTTGCTGAGCCACCTGCATCACAACGCGACCGGCGTCTACGACTCCATCGCCGGCGGCAAGGTGCTCACCGACGATCAGGCCGAGGCCCTTGTCGACGAGACCAACAAGTTCAAGAACAGCTACCTCACCCACGACGGCCAGCGCGTCGTCAACGAGGCCGAGGCATCTGCGATGGACTCCGAGGACGTCGAGCACGAAGAGATCAAGATCCGCAAGTGATCGTGACCGCATTCGACAGCCGGGCCATGAGCCCAGCACAGAGGAAAGGGGTGAGGGAGCATGGCCAGTATTCGTGAGCTGCGCTCGCGCATCCGGTCGGTGCAGTCGACCAAGAAGATCACCAAGGCGCAGGAACTGATCGCGACGTCGCGAATCACCAAGGCACAGGCCCGCGTGGCCGCGGCCAAGCCGTACGCGAAAGAGATGACCACGGTGCTCTCGGAGCTGGCCAGCAACGCCGGTTCGCTGGATCACCCGTTGCTCGTCGAACGCGAGAACCCGAAGCGGGCGGCTGTGCTGGTCGTGACCAGCGACCGCGGTATGTGTGGTGGCTACAACGCCAACGTGCTGCGTGCGACCCGCGAGCTCGTCGCCTTGTTGAAGGACGAGGGCAAGGAGCCCGTGCTGTTCGTGACCGGGCAGAAGGGCGTCGGGTTCTTCAGCTTCCGTGGTTCGGAGGTCGCCGATTCGTGGACCGGGTTCTCCCAGGCCCCGGAGTACGCGGACGCAGCGCAGGCGAGCAACTTCCTCGTCGACCTGTTCCTCGCCGGATCGGGCGAGCAGGTCGAGCGCCCGGGCGGCGACGGCAGCCTGGAAGGCGTCGACGAGTTGCACCTGGTGTACACCCGGTTCGTCTCGATGCTGACCCAGTCGCCCGAGGTGCGCCGTGTGGCTCCGCTGGTGGTGTCCGAGCACGACGAGGGCAGCGATGTCGAGGTGACCGAGAAGTCCCGGAACTACTCGTTCGAGCCGGGCGCGGATCACCTCCTGGATGCGCTGCTGCCGAGGTACGTGGCTACGCGCGTCTATGCGGCGTTGCTCGATTCGTCGGCATCGGAATCCGCAGCGCGTCGTACGGCGATGAAGGCGGCAACCGACAACGCAGAAGAGTTGTCGAAAACGTTGTCGCGCGAGGCCAACCAGCTTCGCCAGGCACAGATCACCCAGGAAATCAGCGAGATCGTCGGCGGTTCGAGCGCGCTGGCATAACAGCCATGCGTCGCCGTTCTTGTCGGCCCGACACCATACTTCGATCGAAGAGGAAGTGACCCAAGCATCATGACCGCAGCAGTAGAAAGCCCCTCCGCGAAGTCGGCGGGCTCCACCGACGGGCGGGTCGTCCGCATCATCGGCCCGGTGGTCGACGTCGAGTTCCCGCGCGGCTCGATCCCAGACCTGTTCAACGCGCTGCACGCCGAGGTCACCCTCGAAGCTGTGGCCAAGACCCTCACGCTCGAGGTCGCACAGCACCTCGGCGACAACCTGGTGCGCACCATCTCGATGCAGCCGACCGACGGCCTGGTCCGCGGCGCTGCGGTGTCCGACACCGGCAAGTCGATCGTCGTTCCGGTCGGTGACGTGGTCAAGGGCCACGTGTTCAACGCTCTCGGCGACTGCCTCGACGAGCCGGGTCTCGGCCGAGACGGTGAGCAGTGGAGCATCCACCGCAAGCCGCCGCCCTTCGACGAGCTCGAGGGCAAGACCGAGATCCTCGAGACCGGCATCAAGGTCATCGACCTGCTGACCCCGTACGTGAAGGGCGGCAAGATCGGGCTGTTCGGCGGCGCCGGCGTGGGCAAGACCGTTCTCATCCAGGAGATGATCACCCGTATCGCGCGTGAGTTCTCCGGTACGTCGGTGTTCGCCGGCGTCGGCGAGCGCACCCGTGAGGGCACCGACCTCCACCTCGAGATGGAGGAGATGGGCGTTCTCCAGGACACCGCCTTGGTGTTCGGCCAAATGGACGAGCCGCCGGGCACGCGTATGCGCGTGGCCCTGTCGGCGCTGACCATGGCGGAGTACTTCCGCGATGAGAAGCACCAGGACGTGCTGCTGTTCATCGACAACATCTTCCGGTTCACCCAGGCCGGTTCGGAGGTCTCCACCCTCCTCGGTCGTATGCCGTCGGCGGTGGGTTACCAGCCGACTCTGGCCGACGAGATGGGCGAGCTCCAGGAGCGGATCACCTCGACCAAGGGTCGTTCGATCACCTCGCTGCAGGCCATCTACGTGCCCGCCGACGACTACACCGACCCGGCGCCGGCCACCACCTTCGCGCACCTCGATGCCACCACCGAGCTCTCGCGTCCGATCTCGCAGCTGGGTATCTACCCCGCCGTGGACCCGCTGACGTCGACCTCGCGCATCCTGGAGGCTTCGATCGTCGGTGACGAGCACTTCCGCGTCGCCAACGAGGTCAAGCGCATCTTGCAGAAGTACAAGGAACTGCAGGACATCATCGCCATCCTCGGTATGGACGAGCTCTCCGAAGAGGACAAGGTCACCGTGCAGCGTGCACGGCGCATCCAGAAGTTCCTCGGCCAGAACTTCCTCGTCGCCGAGAAGTTCACCGGACAGAAGGGTTCGGTGGTGCCGCTCAACGACACCATCGAGGCATTCGACCGCGTGTGCAAGGGCGAGTTCGACCACCTGCCCGAGCAGGCGTTCAACAGCTGCGGTGGACTCGACGACGTGGAGGCCGCCGCCGCCAAGATCGCCGGAAAGTAGCGAACCGACATGGCTGACAAGTCCTTCCACGTGGAGGTGGTCTCCGCCGATCAGGAGCTGTACTCGGGCGAGGCGACTTTTGTCATCGCTCAGACGACCGTGGGTGAGCTCGGTGTCCTCGCCGGACACGAGCCGCTGCTCGGTCAGCTGGTTCCGGGTGGCTTCGTGGTGATCGTCGAAGAGTCGGGCACTCGGAAGGCGGCTTCGGTGGAGGGTGGCTTCCTGTCCATCACCGGCGAATCCGTCACGATTCTCGCGGAGGCGGCCGACTGGGCCGACGACGTCGACGAGGCATCCGAGCGGCAGGCGTTGGAGTCTGCCGAGCCCGGTTCCCCGGAGTACAACCACGCACATGCGCGTTTGACTGCGGCACAACACCTTTCGAAGTAGCGAGAGTGAGCGCCAGCGCGCGCTGAAACTGATGTGATCGGCCAGTCACTCCGGGACACCCCGGGTGGCTGGCCGATTCGTTTGTTCGGATGGCATGCTGGTGCACATCAGCCCGTTCGCGTGACGCTGTCGACAGCCCGATCGACAGTCCGGTCGAGATCGTTCGATCGGTGGGGAACACGCGTAGTTGTCGCAAGGAGGTGTCGGGGGTGACGCTTCTCGCCGTGCTGCTGACCGTTCTGCTCGTGGTCGCAGTGGCGCTGTGTGCGCTGCTGGCCTTCCGGCTCGGACAGCTACGGAGTGCCGGGACCCCGGTGCTTCTACGAGAGATGCCCGCCGGTGTCGACGAGGGGTGGCGGCACGGCACCATTCACTACACCGACGAGACACTGCGCTATTACCGGCTCAGTTCGCTTCGGCCGGGTCCCTCGGTGACGTTCTGTCGGCAGGGCATCGACATCGTCGGCCGGCGTGAGCCGATGGGGACCGAATGCGACATCATGGACGGGCTCGTTGTTCTCCAGGTACGCGAGACGCCGTATGACTCCGATGCCGTCGAACCGCGCACCGACACCTACGAGATGGCGATGACGCTGGGTGCGGTCACCGCGTTCCAGTCCTGGCTCGAGTCGCGACAGTCCGACCGCTCGCAGCGTCGTCGTAGTGCGTGAAGTATTCCCAATCGCTCCCTGATCCGAAGATTCGGTAATCAAACCCGCTGACCTGCGGAAATGAGCCCGCGTCGTGCCCGCAAAATCTAGGGGAAGAACTTCTTCCCCGGGGTTCATAGTCGTCCGCGAGAATTTTCTGGGGGAGGACTCCAAGGGTAGGGGAAGAACTTCTTCCCCTAGTTTTGCGGCGCCGGTTCGCGCCGCCGACGAGAATGCCGCCGCTGCGCACTCATGGCAACCACCTGGTCGGCCGCCCATTGATCCGTTTGAGGTTGAGCCCGGGATCCGAAGAGTACTGCCTTCGGCCTCCTGAACTGGAGGTATGCGCAGGCTTCGCGGCGGCGGTCCCACCGAAAGGAGGGGAAGAAGTCTCCTCCCCTACTTTTCGTGTTGCCTATGCACCCGTCGGGGCGGGACTGGTCACTCAGGCCGGTCACGATCCCCGCCGGGCACCCAGCACACATCGCCCGGGATCTCGCCGTCGGGTCCAGGTGACCGGTTCGCCACCCGAGCGAGGATGAACAGCAGATCCGACAGCCGATTCAGGTATTTGGCGGGCAACACGGACGTGTCGTCCGGGTTCGCGGCCACGGCCGCCCAGGCAGATCGTTCGGCGCGGCGCGTGACGGTCCGCGCCTGATGCAGCAACGCGCTCAACGGGGTGCCGCCGGGCAGGATGAACGAGTTGAGGGCGGGGAGGTCCGTGCCGAACTGATCGCACCAGGATTCCAGTGCGTCGATGTAGGACTGCTCGATACGTAGCGGCGGGTACTTCGGGTCGTCGACGACAGGCGTCGACAGATCGGCGCCGGCGTCGAAGAGGTCGTTCTGCACTGTGGTGAGAACGGTTCGGACGTCGTCGGCGATCGGTCCGCCGACGGCGAGGGCCATGCCGATGACGGCATTCGCCTCGTCGCAGTCGGCGTAGGCGACCACCCGAGGGTCGGTCTTGGGAACTCGGGAGAAGTCGCTGAGGCCGGTCGAGCCGTCATCGCCGGTCCGCGTGTAGATCCGCGTCAGATGCACCGCCATCACTCGAATGTAGCGGCCCGATGCGCGGCCGATAAGGTGGCAGGCGTGAGTGATCGTTTTCTGGTCACCGGCGGAGTCCGGTTGGCGGGCGAGGTGTCGGTGGGTGGCGCCAAGAACAGCGTCCTCAAACTGATGGCGGCCGCCCTGCTGGCCGAAGGCACCACGGTGCTGACCAATTCGCCGGAGATCGCCGACGTGCCGTTGATGGCCGACGTACTCCGCGGATTGGGTGCCGTGGTTTCCCAGGATGGGGACACCGTATCGATCACCGCGCCCGCGGAGCCGAAGTATCACGCCGACTTCGACGCGGTCCGACAGTTCCGCGCCTCGGTGTGCGTGCTGGGACCGCTGATGGCTCGCTGTCACCGGGCCGTCGTCGCGCTGCCCGGTGGCGACGCGATCGGATCGCGACCGCTCGACATGCATCAGTCGGGACTGCGTGCGTTGGGTGCGCACAGTTCGATCGAGCACGGGTGTGTGGTTGCCGAGGCCGATGCCCTGATCGGAGCTCCGATCGCGCTCGAGTTCCCGTCGGTGGGTGCCACCGAGAACATCCTGATGGCCGCCGTCCTCGCCGAGGGCGAGACCACGATCGACAACGCAGCACGCGAACCGGAGATCGTCGACCTGTGCGAGATGCTGCAGCAGATGGGGGCACAGATCGAGGGTGCGGGCACCTCGACCCTCGTGGTGCGCGGCGTCGACCGCCTGCATCCGACCACCCACCGCGTCGTCGGCGATCGGATCGTGGGCGCAACCTGGGGCATCGCCGCGGCCATGACCCGCGGCGACGTCTCCGTGCACGGTGTGCGGCCCGAGCATCTGCAGCTGGTCCTGAACAAGCTGGTCGACGCCGGCGCGCAGGTGGACACCTCCAGCGACGGCTTCCGCGTCCGACACGACGCGCGTCCCACCGCCGTCAACGTGTCCACGCTTCCGTTCCCGGGCTTTCCGACCGACCTTCAGCCGATGGCGATCGGGCTGGCCACGATCGCCGAAGGGATGTCGGTGATCACCGAGAACGTCTTCGAGGCCCGTTTCCGTTTCGTCGAAGAGATGGTCCGACTCGGCGCCGACGCACGCACCGACGGGCATCACGCGGTGATCCGCGGCATCGAGCAGCTGTCGAGTGCCCCCGTCTGGTGTTCGGACATCCGGGCCGGCGCGGGGCTCGTTCTGGCCGGCCTGGTGGCAGACGGCGTCACCGAGGTGCACGACGTCGAACACATCGATCGTGGGTATCCGCACTTCGTGGAGATCCTGCGTGGACTCGGTGCCCAGATCGAGCGCGTCACCGACACCGACCGAGCAGGGAGCTGAATCGGGTGGACGGCGCCGACCACTCTTACGCGCACGCTGATGCCGCCGACCGTCCGCACGAGGTCGACGTCACCGAGTGGACCCGACGATTCGACCTCCTCTCCGATCCGCACCGACTCGAGATCCTGATCGTGCTGCACCGGCAGCCGGGCATCTTCGTGGGTGACATCGCCACGGCCGTCGGTCGGACCGAAACGGCGGTGTCGCAAGCGCTTCGGGTTCTGCGGCACCAGGGCTGGGTGACCTCGACCCGGGTGGGACGCTCGGTGAGTTATCGGCTGGACGACGAGACCGTGCACGAATTGCTGCACTGGATGGGCGCCGGTCACGAGTGACCGTTGAAGGATGCCGTCACGAGTGACCGTTGAAGGATGCCGTCACGAGTGACCGTTGAAGGATGCCGTCACGAGTGACCGCTCGAGTGGGCGCTCGGCGCACCGCAGGACAGGGCGGGCCCTGCCCGAACGGATAGTCTGTCTGCTCAATCATCTGAATAAGTGGACAGATGTTGTGGGTGGTCCTACCGTTTTTCCATGTCCTCGACAACCACCACCGTCGCCATGCACATGAGCGATGGCATCATCAACGCGCCGGTCTCCGCGATGTTCGGGGCGATAGCGATCGCCGGCCTGGCGCTCTGCGCATGGCGGGCCCGCACCGACCTGGACGAGAAGACCGTTCCGATGGCCGGGCTGGTGGCAGCCTTCATCTTCGCGGTCCAGATGATCAATTTCCCGATCCTGCCGGGGGTGAGCGGGCACCTCCTCGGCGGAGCGCTGGCCGCGATCCTTGTCGGCCCCTTCACCGGAGCCCTCTGCGTCGCGATCGTCCTCGTCGTGCAGGCATTGCTGTTCGCCGACGGTGGGGTGAGCGCGCTGGGCGCCAACATCACCAACATGGCGTTGATCTCCACCTTTGTGGGCTATCTCGTCGCTATCGGACTCCTGCGGCTGTCCGGGCGGCGTGGGCGGTCACTCGGCCCGCTCGGGGTGATCTCCTTCATTGCGGCGCTGTGTGGAACCGTCTGTGCTGCAACGGGATTCGTCATCGAGTATGCGATCGGCGGCGCTGCGACCACCTCGCTCGGCACCGTCGCCACCTACATGTGGGGCACACACGTGCTGATCGGTGTCGGCGAGGGACTCATCACCGCGGTAACAGTGGTGGCAGTGGCTCGGGCACGGCCGGACCTGGTCTATCTGTTGCGACACAGGCCGGTCGACGTCACGAACCCGGTTGGAGTCGCGGCATGAGTGTCACGAACAGTCAGCAGACCCCGTCTGCGACCGGGCCCAAGATCCGGTTGCGCTACTTCCTCATCGGTTTCGGTGCGGTCGCCCTGCTCGTCGCGGGCGTCATCTCGTACTTCGCGAGTTCGTCGCCGGACGGCCTGGACTCCGCAACGCAGCGTGGTTGCGAGACGGTGATGGTCGACGGCGTAGAACAGTTGAAGGGCAACTGCATAGCGCAGCACGCCACCGATCACGCGATGGCGTCCTCGCCGCTGGCCGACTACTCGGTCAAGGGAATCGGTGACTCCAACGGTCTCGCCGGGATCATCGGCGTGCTTGTCACGCTGGCGGTGGCCGGCGGCCTGTTCTGGCTGATTCGTCTTCGCTCGCCCGGTCGCAATTCCCCGTCGCTTCGCTCGCCCGGGCCACGCCGAACTGAATCGGGCATCTGACGTGGGTGCGGGCCACGCTCATCCGCTCTACCGGGAGGGCCGATCGTGTGTTCATCGGGCGCCGGTGGAGGTGAAGCTGGTCTGCCTGGTCGTCTTCGTGTTCGCCGTGGTGGCGACGCCGCGTGAGATGTTCTGGCCGTACGCGGGTTTCGCGATCATTGTGTTCGTGGTGTGGCGACTGGCCGACGTGCCGGTGCGGTGGATCGCGCCGCGGATGCTGATCGAGGCGCCGTTCGTGGTGCTCGCCGTTCTGTTGCCCTTTGCCGAGGGCGGACAGCGAGTCGAGATCGCCGGGCTGTCGATGTCGCTCGCCGGCTTGTACGCCGCGTGGGGCATCGTCATCAAAGGCACTCTGGGCGTGGCGGCCTCGCTGACCTTCGCCGCCACCACGCCTGCCCGAGAATTACCGCTTGCGCTGAGTCGGCTCGGAGTGCCTGCCACCATCACTCCGGTGATCGTGATGATGTTGCGTTACATCGATGTGCTGTCGGCGGAGGTTCGACGCATGCAGGTGGCGCGCCTGGCCCGAGGCGATTCGCCGCGGATGATCCACCAGGCGGGTGCGATCGCCAAGGGCGTGGGGTCGATGTTCCTGCGGTCCTACGAGCGCGGCGAGCGGGTTCATCTCGCGATGATGTCGCGCGGCTTCACCGGGGTCATCCCGGAGATGCCGGGTGTGGCGACAGCGACGAGAGCCACCCGTGCACAGTGGCTCGTAGTGGTCATGCCCGCGGCCGCGGCGGTCATGGTCGCAGCAGCGGCGTGGAGCCTGCGATGACCGGGCCCGCGATCGAGGTCTCGAACCTGCATTTCACGTATCCGGATGGACGCGTGGCACTTGCCGGCGTCGACCTCACGATTGCGCCGGGTGAGCGAGTCGCGCTGCTCGGACCCAACGGTGCAGGCAAGACCACGCTGATGCTGCAGCTCAACGGAGTACTGTCGCCGACCCTGGGCTCGGTCGTGATCAACGGTGTCACCGTGAGTGCCAAGACGATTCGCGAGATCCGGTGCCAAGTGGGACTGGTGTTCCAGGACCCCGACGACCAACTCTTCATGCCGACGCTCATCGAGGACGTCGCCTTCGGGCCGGCCAACTTCGGTGTGAAGGGTGACGAGCTCGCCGACGTGGTCGACCAGGCGCTCGACGCGGTGTCGATGAGAGAGCACGCGCGCCGCAGTCCGCACCATCTGTCCGGGGGACAGCGGCGCCGCGGGGCGCTCGCCACGGTATTGGCCTGTCGCCCAGATATTCTCGTGCTCGACGAGCCTTCCGCCAATCTTGATCCGGTGGCCCGGCGACAACTCGCGGAAACACTTCTCGGACTGCATCAGACGATGCTCGTGGTGACCCACGATCTGCCCTATGCTGCTCAACTCTGCGACCGAGCCGTCATCGTGGATGCCGGCCGGATCGTCGCCGACGGTGCCATCGACGACGTTCTCGCCGACGAGGGACTCCTCGCGGCCCACCGGCTCGAATTGCCCTGGGGATTCAACGCACACAGTCTCTCGGCGGCGCGCGCCGCCCGCGCCGGCGGCTGACCGTTCGGCCAGCCTGACACCTCTCCGAACGGTCAGGTGTGGACCTGCTCCCAGGAGGAGCGTCGCAGGCGTAAAGGACGGTTTGCTTCTCGGGAGGTGTCGGACCCGGATGTGACGCGCGTAACGTCGCCGATGCCCCACTAGATCAGCGACGACACGCGTGCGCCCCAGCTCGCGGGAGGACAGCATCATGCAGGTTGACGAATTACTCAAACCGTTTCCCATCAAGGAGTTTCACCCGTTCCCGCGGGCGATGATGGGCCCCGGCGCTCACGAGATGATCGGGCCCGAGGCACTCAAACTGGGCTTCAAGAAAACCCTCGTCATGACCACGGGTCTGCGGGGAAGCGACACCGTCCACAAGATCGTCGAGTCGTGCAAATACCACGGTCTCGAGGTCGTCCTGTTCGATCAGGTCGAGTCCAATCCCAAGGACTACAACGTGATGGACGCGGTGTCGCTGTACAACTCGGAGAAGTGTGATTCGTTCATCTCCATCGGCGGCGGCTCGGCGCACGACGCCTGCAAGGGCGCTCGTATCTCGGTGGCCCACGATGGGCGCAACATCAACGAATTCGAGGGATTCAACAAGAGCGAGAACCCCAAGAATCCGCCGCACATCGCCGTATCCACCACTGCCGGAACGGGTTCGGAGACCTCGTGGGCGTATGTCATCACCGACACCACCACCGACCCCGACAAGCCGCACAAGTACGTGGCCTTCGACGATGCCTCGGTGACCACTCTGGCGATCGACGACCCGGTTCTGTACTACGACTGCCCGGTGGCCTTCACCGCCCAGTGCGGATTCGACGTTCTCGCACACGCCTCCGAGCCGTACGTGTCACGACTGAACTTCCCGCCGTCGATGGGCAACGCGCTGCACGCGGTCAAGATGACTGCCCAGCACCTGCGCGAGGCGACCTGGAACCCGACCGAGCTGTCCGGCCGCGAGGGCATGATGTACGCGCAATACATTGCGGCACAGGCCTTCAACTCGGGTGGCCTGGGCATCATCCACTCGATCAGCCACGCGGTGTCGGCGTTCTACGACACCCACCACGGTCTGAACAACGCCATCGCACTGCCGCGTGTGTGGGCGTTCAACATGCCCGTGTGCTACGAGCGGTTCGCCGACATGGCCGAGGCGATGGGCGTCGACACCCACGGCATGACCAAGGTGCAGGCTGCGGATCAGGCACTCAACGCCGCCATCCGGCTGCTGCGCGATGTGGGCATCCCGGAGAAGTTCACCGACGTCAACCAGGATTCGCACATCAAGAACCGATTGGGCCAGGGCCCCACCAAGTTCTACGAGAACCGCAAGGAGATCTCGGGTGCGCCGGAGTCGATCGATGCGATCACCAATCACGTCCTCGGCGACGCCTGCACCCCGGGCAACCCGAAGGAGTGCACCTTCGAGACGGTCCGACCGGTCGTCGACCACGCGTTCAACGGCGACCTCGATGACCTGCTGACGTAGGTCAGCAGTTGGGCGTGGCCGGCGTCCTGCCCCCGAGGCGCCGGCCACACCATTCTTTCGTAACACCAACCCCCGCAAGGAGACACCGATGTCCGTGCAGATCGTTTCCGACTCGTCCGCCGGTTCCGGCCCAGCGCCAGATGAGGCAGTCGGCGATGGCACGGCAGAGTTTGTCGACGTGGCCGACGTTGTCGAGAAGTTCGCTGCGGCAGGCTATCTCGCGGATCAACGGTTGGCCACCACGGTGTTCCTGCAGCACAAGCTCGGCAAGCCGATCCTGCTCGAAGGACCCGCGGGCGTCGGCAAGACGCAGCTGGCCAAGACACTGGCTGAGGTCACCGGTCGGGAACTGCTGCGTCTGCAGTGCTACGAGGGGCAGGACGAGACCACGGCCCTGTACGAGTGGGACTACGGAAAGCAGCTGCTCTACACCCAGGTCTTACGCGAGAAGATCAGTCAGGTCGTGGCGGACGCGTCGACGCTGTCGGAAGCGGTCGACCGCATCGGCGCCGAGGAGAGCGTCTTCTTCTCCGAACGCTTCCTCGCGCCCCGGCCGCTGCTGGAGGCGGTACGCGCCGACCATCCCGTGGTCCTGCTCGTCGACGAGGTGGACCGCGCCGACGAGGCGCTCGAGGCAGTTCTCCTCGAACTCCTCGCCGAGTATCAGGTGTCGGTACCCGAGATCGGAACCTTTGTCGCCACCCACCAACCGATGATCGTGTTGACCTCCAACAACACTCGCGATCTGTCGGCCGCCCTGAAGCGACGCTGCCTGCACCTGTCGCTGGACTACCCGGATTCCGCGCGCGAACTGGAGATCATCAAGTCCAAGAACACCGGACTCTCGGACACGTTGTCGGCCAAGCTGGTCGAGATCGTGCGCGGTCTGCGCGACCTCGATCTTCGCAAGGCGCCCAGCATTTCCGAGGCGATCGACTGGGCGCGCACCCTCGCAGTACTCGGGGCCGACGAACTCACCGCGGACGTGCTGGCGCAGACCGCGAACGTGGTCGTCAAGTACGACCGGGATCTCGCCCGTGCCATCGACGCCCTGCCGAAGCTCGTCGATCCCAACGCCGAGGTGCCCGAACACCTGCATTCCCACGGTCATTCACATGGGCACGGGCACAGTCACTCTCATGGCGAGCACAGTCACGACCACGGCGACCACGACCATGGAGATCACGATCACGGCAAGGACCAGAGCGACCACAGCGGACAGGCCAAGCGCGCCGCCAAGGATGTTCCCGGACGGCATGGTTCGGACTACTACGGCTCGCCCGGAGCCAAGAGCGACGCAGGTACCCGGACCATCAGCCCGGGCCAGGGTGATCGCTCGTTCAAGTCGCGCGGCGGCGGTGCGCGCAAGCGGCCCTTCTGAGCGGGACGGGAGTCCAGCGCATGGAAGCCGCCATTCACCGCTTCGTCCGTCTGCTGCGCCTGCACGGCATCCGCATCGGGGTGTCGGAGGCGATGGATGCGATGTCGGCAACCGCGACAGCGGAGATCCTCGCCGACCGCGAACTCCTGCGATCGGCCCTCGAGGTGTGTCTGGTCAAGGACCGCCGGGACGAGGCCACCTTTCACGATGTCTTCGACCGCTTCTTCGCGTTGCGTCCGGTACTCGAGAACGCTGATGCACACGGCCACTCGCACACCCACGATGACCTGTCGGACTCCGGCGAACTCACCGAGTACAGCCTGTCCGATGAGATCAGCGAGACACCGCAGCAGGGCCACAGCCACGGACCGCCGTCGAATCTGAAGGAGTACTTCGACCCGGAGGACCTGGCCGAGCAGTACAACCTTCACCAGGAGGCCAACCGGCTCGACATGGCCTCGCTCACCGACGAGATCGTGCTGTCCTCCGACGAGGTGCCCAACGCCGAGGCCGCCGCTCGGGTCCAGCTGACCGTGTCGCGTCTGGCCAACCCGGGCCGGCCCGGAGATCTGGTCACCGACAACCGAACCCAACTCGACGTCGAACTCTCGGTGGCGCAGGAGATGGCGTTGCTGACGTGGCTCGACGATCCGGACGCGGCGTCGGGACCGCAGCCCGACGCCGAGGAACTCGCGGCGCTGCGCAGCGCGCTGGCCGGACTGCTCGACGGGCTGCCCGAAAAGCTCCGCGACCACCTCGAACAGCTCATGGCCACCGACCATCAGATCGAGGAGCGTGAGGTCAAGGCGGAGGTCCGCGACCTCATCCACGAACACGAGCGGGCCAGTCTGGAGGATTCGATCCGGCGTCTGATCCGCAGTCTGCACGGGGCACCCCGGGCGCGTCGGAAACTGGCCGCCCGCGGGACCGTGGACGCCGCTCGCACGATGCGGGCCAACCTGCGCTACGACGGTGTGCCGTTCCGGCCGATCACGGTGGCCAAGGTGGAGGATCGGCCCAGTCTGCTGATCCTGGCCGATGTCTCGCTGTCGGTCCGAACCGCCGCCCGGTTCACGTTGCAGCTCGTGCACGGTCTGCAGTCGATGGTCGCGCATGTGCGGTCGTTCGCCTTTGTCGCCGACCTGGTGGAGATCACCGACCTGTTCGCCGAACACCAGCCCGAGGAGGCCCTGTCCCTGGTGGTGTCAGGACTGCAGGCGGGGGGCGTCCTCGACACCGACGCCGACTCCGATTACGGGCTGGCCCTCGGGAAGTTCCTGGAGGAGTACGGGGGCGCCGTCACCCGCCGCACGACGGTGATCGTTCTCGGCGACGGACGCAACAATGGTCGCGACCCCAATTTCGAGGCGTTCGAGGAGATTTCGCGTCGTGCCCGCGAGACGATCTGGATCACTCCGGAGGCCGCCTATTCCTGGGGGCTCGGTTCCTGTGATCTGCCCGCGTATGCGACCTATTGCGACCGCGTCCACGTGGTGCACGACCTCGCCGAACTCGAGCAGGTCTCTGTCGATGCATACGGCGCGTGACGCCGATCACGCCGCGTAGGATCGCGGATACGGCGGGGACCGGGAGCGAACGGGTGAGAGTGCGTGCAGGCGAAGGTCGATGGTGAGGAGTTGACGCGGTCAGACCTGCGTGTCGCCAAGTTCCATACACCCGAGATCATCGTGGGTTCCGGAGCGCTCGCCGAGATCGCCGGGGCGGCCCGCGGCCTGGGTGTGCAGCGCTTGATGATCGTGTCCGACCGCGGCATCGTGGCCACCCCCTGGTATCCGGAGCTGGCTGCGTCACTGCGCTCCGAGGGCCTGTCGGTGTCGTCGTTCAGCGAGGTGTCGCCCAACCCGCGCGCGCCCGAGATCAGCGCCGCCCTCGAGCATTACGATTTCCGGCGCTGCGACGGCATCGTGGCGCTCGGAGGCGGGTCGGTGATCGATGCCGCGAAAGGCGTCGCGATTCTCGCGGCCAATGGCGGGCACATCCTCCAATACGAGGGCATCGACAAGGCGACATCGCCGCTTCCACCGCTGATCGCCGCCCCAACCACGGCGGGCAGCGGCTCCGACGTCTCGCAGTTCTGCATCGTCAACGATGTCGACCGCATGACCAAGGTGACCATCATCGGGCGCGGGCTGGTGCCCGACGTGGCGGTGATCGACCCACGCACCCTGGCGACGCTGCCCCCGGAGGTCGCAGCCCAATCGGGGATGGACGCCATCACCCACTGTATCGAGGCCTACGCCTCGGTTGCCCACAGTCGACTCACCGACGGCGCGGCGTTGTCGTCGATCGCGACCGCGTGGCGGAGCATCGAACGATTCGTCGGCGACCCGTCCGACACCGTCGCGGGCACCAACATGGCCTACGCCTCTCTCGAGGCCGGGATGGCGTTCACCAATGCGATCCTCGGTGCCACGCACGCGATGAGTCATCCGGTGGGCGGCCTGTGCGACGCCCCGCACGGCGCGATCAACTCGGTGTTGTTGCCGCACGTCATCCGCTTCAATGCCGAAGCCGATCCGCGGCCCTATGTGGACCTCGCTCGAGCTGTCGGCGTCGACGATTCTGGGTCGCCTCATGCGGTCGCCGAGCGATTCGCGGATGCAGTTGCGCGACTGTCATATTCGGTGGGACTTCCGCGTACCCTGCGGGCGGTCGGCGTGCTCGGCGAGCACTTGCCGGTGCTGACCGCCAATGCGATGGTCGACGCCTGTATGACCACCAACCCGCGTCAACCCACACCCGACGAGATATTGGGCATGTATCGCGAGGCCCTCTGAGATGGCAGTGCAGGGTCGACTCGCCGACGACGGAGCTCCCGACGAGGAGGCCTCGCGCCTGGAATCCCTGCTGGGCCTGCACTCGGTCAAAGGATCGCACTACGCGCAGTACCGCGGTGTGGAGCAACGACTCACCAGGGTGGTCGAGGCGCTCGACCGCATCTCCCGCGCGCTCGTCCAGACCGGTGAGGGGCCGGAGACACTCGTGTTGTCGGTGGTGCGCGCAGTACAAGAGCATCTGGACGCCGAGTGGGTGGTGTTCGCGCTGTGTGACGGCGAACTCGACCGCACCGGGCCGCGCCACCTGATGATGGGTCGCGACGGCACGATCTACGCATTCGAGGGCGTGCATGTCGCACGCACGCCGAGTCATCTGCCCGACGAGGTGCTCAACCGGCTCAACGACATCTTGCGCAACCAGATGACTCGACTGAAGCGGCCGATGGTCGACGACCATCACGTGCACGTCCCGCTGCATCTCGACGGCCGGGTGGTCGGCGGGTTGTCGGCGTGGACGCCCGAGCACAAGGTCGTCGATTCCGCCGATCCGGTGGTGCTCCGCATTCTCGCGCGGCAGGCGGCCGTCGCGCTGCTCAATGCGGCGCTGCTCGAGGAGAGCCGGCATCAGCTGGCGCGCGCCGAGCAGGCGTTCGCCCAGGCGACGGCGCAGGCCGCCGACCTCGCGGTACGCAACACCGAGCTGCAGCGCACGCAGCGCGAACTCTCCGCCGTGATGCGTCAGCGGCTGGTGACCGAGGAGCGCGAGCGGATCGCTCGCGAACTGCACGACTCGGTGACACAGTCGGTGCTCTCGGCCGGGGTGCACATCGAGGTCTGCCGGATGGAATCCGATCCGAAAACCGCAGACCGACTGGAGGTCGCCGGACGTCTCACCCGAAATGCCGTGGAACAACTGCGTTCGGTGATCTATGCGCTGAACCAGGCCCCGTCGGTGGAGGGACTGAGTCTTGGCGAGGTACTCGACGAACTGTGTTCGATGCATCTTCCGAAGGAACTCGAAACACAGGTTCGGGTGACCGGTCGGATTCGTGACCTGCCCGATGACATCCAGCACGCCGTGCTCAGGATCGCGGGCGAGGCGCTGTTCAACACCGCGGTCCATTCCGAGGCGAACACGGCCCGCGTCGACCTGACCTATCTCGACGACGCCGTGCAGCTGGCCGTCGACGACGACGGGGTCGGCGATCCCGGTCACCTACGACGGGTTCTGCGCGCCGCGACGCTGGGAGACCTGGCCGGGCGCCACCGCGGGTTGGCGAACATGGCCGCGCGTGCGGACGAGTTGGGCGGTGAACTGCGGATTCGTCGTTCGCGACTGGGTGGTGTGCGCATCGTCGTCACGATTCCGGCGGTCGAGTCACGTCGTGGCAGGGCCACGCCATCCGAGCAGGAGGTCATCCGATGAACAGTCCGGCAGACACCACGGCGATCCGAACGATGCTCGTGGACGATCACGCACTGCTACGAGAGGGGATTCGGTCGCTGCTCGACCGCGAGTCGGCGATCTCGGTGGTCGGGGAGGCCGGCTCCTACGACGGGGCACTTGCCGAGGTGCAACGGTGCCGCCCCGATGTGGTGGTGGTGGATCTCAAGCTCACCGCGGGAACCGAATACGAGGGGTTGCGCCTGATCACCGAGATCGCCGGTCGACATCCCGACGTCGCGACACTGGTGCTGACCACCTTCCTCGACGACGATCTCGTCGTCCGCGCGGTTCGTGCGGGCGCGCGCGGGTACGTCGTGAAGGACGTCGACACCACCGAGCTGGTGCGGGCGATTCAGGCCGTCTCCGGAGGTGGCAGCGCCTTCGATCCGCGGAGCGCGGCCATCGTGCTGCGTAGCGTCTCCGGTGATGGTGCGGGACCGGAGGCACTGACCGAGCGCGAACGCGAAGTGCTGCGGTTGCTGGCAGATGGGTTGTCCAACAAGAAGATCGGGCAGACACTCTTCATCTCGGAGTCGACCGTCAAGTTCCACATCCGCAACATCATCCGCAAACTCGGCGTCTCCAAGCGCACCGACGCCGTGTACATCGCGAGCAAGCGTGGATTGATCTGAACGCAGTCGGGTGGCCCGAGGAATGTCCACTCATCCGTGTGAAGTTGGGCCCGGATTCCGGACTCAACTTCACACGGATCGTCTTGCGACGGGAGTGAGGACCATCCATCCACCGAGGTGGGTGAACAACTCGACCCCGTCGTGCTCAACCTGGCCGGCCCAAGCTGCGAGGTCGTCGAGCGTGAGTTGGATCAGGTGGCCGAAATGTTCGCTGGGATGTTCCTCGAAGGGCACCGCGACGACGACGCGGCGTCGGGCTACCCGTAGAGCCTCCGTCAGAGCCCGGACCGTTGCTTGCTCGTCAAGGTGTTCGAGCAGGTGGATGAGGGTGACGGTGTCGACCGCATCGGTGTCGAACGGTAGGTCGGTGGCGTCACCGACCACCGCGCGAAGCGGCGTTTGCCTGCGCCGAGCCGCCGCACGCAAGTGCTCGACGGCGCCAGGGGAGATGTCGCAGGCACTGACCTCGAAGCCGTCCTCCGCGCACTGGAGTGCGAGGAAGCCAAAACAGGAACCGACCTCGAGCAGACTGTCGCCGACGACCAGCGACCGCGCGCGCGCATGAACCGGACCGAACGGTGACCCACCGTCGCGGAGCTCGGTGATCGAATTGTCGTAGAACGCTGCCCAGGACCCAGCCTCGGTGCTCGCCGCCGAACGGATCATCTGCACGGCGGCGTCCTCGAACTGCCTTTGACCTGCGATGACACCCGCGTCGACGAGGCCGACGAGACTGCCGACCATGGCCGAATCCGAGATCGACCCGCCATCGAAGGGATGAACGATGTCGACCGACACCGGGCCGATCCGCCAGCCGAGATCGCCGCACCGCCGAAAACCTGCCGGCACAGACCGGCAATGACGCACAGAAACCGTACGAACCGATTCGAGATGCTGGGCAATGGTCACCCTATAGACGCTAAAAGCGCGCTGACCTGCGCATAACTGGCCGTCCAGGCGCGCGTACTGTCCAAAAGGACGGTTTGCGGCGTAGATCACATCGATGGAATTCGGCGTGCGAGCGGGAATGTTTGCGTTCGGTCGGTGGTTGAAATCCCCGTGACCAGCGAGAATGGAAACCGGCGCACGCCGTGACCAGGCGATTTGACCCTGACAACGCGGCCCAGTAACTTTCTTCAAGTCAGCGCGCCACGGCGCCGCCCCGGACAGACTCCCGAGAGGGAGCGGACGGGGAGAGGAAACCGGGTTCTGCACTGACCGCCCCCGAGAAATCGAACAGGGTAGCTTCGCGCGCCTCGATCGACCATCTCGGGACTGCCAGACACTCCCGATCGGAACCAAGACCGAGAGTTGCGGACCGGCAAGAGGGTCTGGTAGGCTGGAAGAGTTGCGCCGGAGACGGGGCAACTACTCCAAAACGAACAAAGCTCGCAGGTGAGCGCCCGATGTGGGTAGTGCCGGTGGGTGTGTGTTCTTTGAGAACTCGATAGTGTGATGATGAATTGTCTGATGCCAATTTTGTTTGGCATTGTGTGTCCAAGTGTTTTTGGATG
>NZ_JBEXMX010000042.1:0-47701 GCF_040610755.1 Gordonia sp. NPDC003585
CGCGCTGGCCGCGGGACGACAGCCGATCGCCGACCTGCGCGCCGCCATCGGTCGCGACCGCGGACCCGGCCCCGACCTCGCGGGCGTCCCGACCGGCATGGTCGGCCAGCTGCTGCGCTTCTGCGTGGTCGGCGTGGCCTCGACCGTCGCCTACGCGGTGCTCTACTTGCTGCTCCACTCGTTCCTGGGTGCGCAGGTGTCGAACTTCGTGGCGCTCGCCGTCACCGCGGTCCTCAACACCGCCGCCAACCGCCGCTTCAGCTTCGGTGTGCGCGGACGCAAGGACGCGATACGGCACCAGATGTTCGGCCTCGGCGTGTTCCTGTTCGGATGGATCGTGACCGCAGGATCGCTTGTGGCACTGCACTATTTTGTGCCCGACGCGACCAAGCACATCGAACTGCTGGTGCTCGTGGTGGCCAATCTGGTGGCGACGATGACCCGCTTCGTCGGACTGCGCTGGGTCTTCCGTTCACACCTGTCCCCGGCAACTGCGCGGGCTGCCCAGTGACCGCCACTCTCGACACCGACCGGCCGTCGGACTCCGCACCCGCGGGTCCGGCGGCCGTCGGCCGTGTTGCCGACAGCGTTCTGTGGCAGCGGCTGTCGCTGGCCGCACTCCTGGTCGGTACGGCCGTCCTCTACCTGTGGAATCTGTCGATCAACGGCTGGGCCAACTCCTTCTACTCCGCCGCGATCCAGGCGGGATCGCAGTCGTGGAAGGCGTGGTTCTTCGGGTCGTCGGACATGGCGAACTCCATCACGGTCGACAAACCACCTGCCTCGCTGTGGATTCCGGGTCTGTCGGTGCGGATCTTCGGGCTCAACTCGTGGTCTATCCTGGTGCCGCAGGTGTTGATGGGCGTCGCCGCGGTGGCGCTGCTCTACTGGATCACCCGCAAATACTTCGGACACTGGGTCGGTATCCTCGCGGGTCTGGTACTCGCGCTGGTTCCGGTGTCGGCCATGATGTTTCGGTTCAACAACCCCGAGGCGTTGCTCCTGCTGCTGATGATCGCCGCGGTCTGGGCCTGCCTCAAGGCGGTGGAATCCGGCAGGATTCGTTGGCTCATCCTGGTCGGCGTATTCGTCGGATTCGGCTTTCTGACAAAGCAATTGCAAGTGATGCTGATCGTTCCGCCGCTGGCGATCACCTATCTGGCCTTCGGTCCCCGCGGCTGGCTCCGACGACTCGGTGAGCTGTTCGCGGCGCTGGGTGCGATGATCGTCAGCGCGGGCTGGTGGATTCTCGCCGTCGAACTGTGGCCGGCGTCGTCGCGGCCGTGGATCGGTGGCTCGCAGAACAACTCGATTCTCGAATTGACACTGGGCTACAACGGCTTCGGTCGTCTCAACGGCAATGAGACCGGCAGTGTCATGCCGGGCGGCCGCGGGGGCGACGCCGGAATGGGCGGCCCAGCTGCGTACTTCGGTCAGGGCGGTCCCGGCGGACCCAGAGGACGCGGCGGTATGTGGGGTGAGACCGGATTCTTCCGCATGTTCGAACCCGCACAGGGCGGCCAGATCGCCTGGCTCATCCCCACTGGACTCGTCCTCGGCATCGCCGCGCTGGTACTGATCGGACGCCGTTCACGCACGGATCTCCGTCGCGCCTACCTCGTCGTATGGGGATTGTGGCTCCTGATCACGATGGTCGTGTTCAGCTACATGGCCGGCATCTTCCACAGCTACTACACGGCGGCGCTGGCGCCTGCGGTGGCCGCAGTGGTCGCGGGCGGTGCGGCGGTGTGTTGGCAACAGCGAGAACGGCTCTGGGTGCGCCTGGTGCTCGCCGCGTCGATCTGGATCGCTGCGATCTGGGGATTCGTCCTACTCGACCGATCGCCGGACTTCGTGCCCTGGCTGCGGTTCCTCGTGATCATCGTCGGGATTGTCGCGGGCGGTCTGATGATCGCGGCCGATCGCGAATACCTCGGTGCACTTGCCGCGACCCTGGCGGTGCTGGCCGGTCTCGCCGGTCCGCTCGCCTACACCGTCGACACGGTTGCGACGGCCAAGCAGGGCTCGATCATCAGCGCCGGCCCACGGGTCGACGGTGAGTTCGGCCCGGGTGGCCGCGGCGGACCGGGTATGCGTGGCAATCGTGGCGGATGGCGCGGCCCCGGCGGCATGCCCAATCAGGGTCCCGGCGCGCAGGGGCCAGGCCAGCAGGGCCCTGGCATGGCACGCTACCCAGGCGGTCCCGGTGGTCCGGGCGGGTTGCTGAACGGGTCCAAGCCGAGTGCCGCGATGATCGACCACCTGACCCGTGACGCAAGCGATTTCACGTGGATGGCCGCGGCCGTCGGCTCCAACGAGGCGTCGGGCTACCAGCTGGAAACCGGCTACTCGGTGATGCCGATCGGCGGTTTCAACGGCACCGATCCCTCGCCGACACTCGAGCAGTTCCAGAAACTGGTCGCGGAGAAGAAGATCCACTTCTTCATCGCGGGTGGTCGAGGATTCGGTCCGGGTGGGTCGGATACTGCTCGACCGTCGTCGCAGATCGCCACCTGGGTCACCGAGAACTTCTCGTCCACCACCATCGACGGCGTGACGGTCTACGACCTGACGGCCCCGAAGGCCTGATGCTCCCTGCAGGTGGTGCCGATCCGAAGAATTGGGTGACCGACCCCGATGACCTGCGGAAATGCGCCAGCGTCCTGCCGCAAAATCCAGGGGACGAACCTCGTCCCCGGGGTTCGTAGTCGTCCGCGAGAATTTTCTGGGGGAGGACTCCAAGGGTAGGGGATGAAGTTTCTTCCCCTACTTTTGTGGGCGCCCAAACCTCCAACCTTTCCCTCCGTCGATGAGCGCCAGCCACTCACTCGCGCCCGATGAGCGCCGAGACGGTCGGCGACCAGGAGGTGACGGCTTCCCTCTTGGGCCAGAGGATCGCCTAGAGTTCGGCGCATGTCTGCCTTGCCGAGCGTCCCGTCGATGGGTCACCGCCTGAACAGAATGAGTGGTCGAGATCCGCACGAGGAGGATCGCGCCGCCACCAACCTGGAGCTGTTCTACGACCTCGTGTTCGTGGTCGCGTTCTCGGTGGCCGGTACCCAGTTGGCCCATCAACTGGCCGAGGGCCACTACCAGACCGGCGTCATCGGCTACCTGCTGTGCACGTTCGCCGCGATCTGGGCGTGGATCAACTTCGCCTGGTTCGCCTCTGCCTTCGACACCGACGACTGGTTCTTCCGCATCGTCACGCTCGTGCAGATGATCGGTGTGGCGGTGATCGCCCTCGGCATCCCCGACGTGTTCTCCTCGCTGGGCGGCCACGAGCACGTCGACAACCGGGTGCTGGTGCTCGGCTACATCCTGATGCGCGTCGGCATGGTGGCCCAGTGGCTGCGGGCGGCAGCGCAGAGTCCGGAGTATCGCGGCGCGTGCCTCATCTATGCGGCCATGACGCTGCTGGCCCAATTCGGTTGGGTGGCAGTCCTCCTGATCAACATGTCGCTCATCCCGACGCTCGTCGGCATGGCCATCTGTGTCGGCATCGAACTGCTGGGACCGTTTGTCGGCGAGACGCGTTCGTCGGGCGGCACCCCATGGCACCCGCACCACATCGCGGAGCGCTATTCGCTCCTGACGATCATCACCCTCGGCGAAGGCGTGGTGGGGACCGTCGCCGTGCTCGGCGCACTCATCGAGACACACGGATGGTCGCTCGACACTGCCGTGCTCGGTCTGTCCTCGATGACCGTGACCTTCGCGATGTGGTGGATCTACTTCACCGTCCCGGTCGGGGATGCGCTCCACGCCCATCGGAACAAGAGCTTCTGGTGGGGCTACGGCCACATCGTCATCTTCATGGCGGCCGCTGCGGTCGGGGCCGGTCTGCATGTCGCGGCCCTCTACATCGAGCACGAGGCGCACGTGGGCGGCGGTGTGGTGGTCGCGTCGGTGGCGGTCCCGCTCGGCATCTACTGCCTGGGCGTGATCGCCATGTACGACTACCTGTTGCCGTTTGATCCGCTCAGCCTGTTCCTCGCTACCGGTGTCATCGTCGTGCTGGGTGTGGCGACGTGGATGTGCGCGGCCGGCGCGTCGGTGATCCTCGCGGTCGCGGTGGCGGCTCTCGCCCCGGTGATGATGGTGATCGTCGACGAGATCGCGGGGGTGCCCCGACGGGAGAGAGCGCTCGCCGCGGTCCTCGACACGATGTCCTAGACGCACACCACTAGAGTCAACGGCGTGCGCGTACTCGTGATCGGCTCGGGCGGCCGCGAACATGCCCTGCTCATCGGACTCGCCAAGGACTCGTCGGTGACCGACCTGCACGTCGCACCCGGTAACGCGGGCACGACGGCGCTGGCGACCAACCACGACGTCGACGTCGCGTCGAGCGATTCCGTGGTGGCCCTGGCCCGCAAGGTCGACGCCGATCTCGTCGTCATCGGTCCCGAGGTTCCACTGGTCCTGGGCGTGGCCGATGCGCTGCGCGAGGCCGGGTTCGCCACCTTCGGTCCCGGCGCGCAGGCCGCC
Source organism: Gordonia sp. NPDC003585 (assembly GCF_040610755.1). Lineage (NCBI taxonomy): Bacteria > Bacillati > Actinomycetota > Actinomycetes > Mycobacteriales > Gordoniaceae > Gordonia > Gordonia sp. NPDC003585. The sequence continues at coordinate 4,492 of NZ_JBEXMX010000042.1, forward strand.
CAGATCGAGGGTTCCAAGGCGTTCGCCAAGGACGTGATGGCCGCGGCGGGCGTGGCGACCGCTCACAGCGAAGTCGTCGACAACCCTGCGCATCTCGACGCTGCCCTCGACCGTTTCGGTCCCACCTGGGTCGTCAAGGACGACGGGCTCGCGGCCGGCAAGGGCGTGGTGGTCACCACCGATCGGGCCGCTGCGCGCGATCACGCCGCGGAATGCCTGGAGAGCGGCCACCCGGTGTTGCTGGAGAGCTTCCTCGACGGCCCGGAGGTGTCGCTGTTCTCGTTGGTCGACGGTGAGACGGTGGTCCCGCTGATCCCGGCGCAGGACCACAAACGGGTGGGCGACAACGATTCCGGACCCAACACCGGCGGGATGGGCGCCTACACACCGCTGCCGTGGCTGCCCGACGATGTGACCCGACAGATCGTCGATGACGTGGTGAAACCTGTTGCGGCAGAACTTGTTCGACGCGGGACCCCGTTCTCCGGCCTGCTCTATGCGGGACTCGCCATCGGCAAAGACGGCCCGTCGGTCGTCGAATTCAACTGCCGCTTCGGCGATCCGGAGACCCAAGCGGTGCTCGCACTGCTGAAATCCCCGTTGGGACAAGCGTTGAACGCCACCGCCACCGGAACACTGGACGCCTTGCCGCCTCTGGAATGGGCGGACGGTGCGGCGGTGACCGTTGTTCTGGCGGCCGAGAACTACCCGGGCAAACCCCGGACCGGCGACGTGATCACCGGCTCCGACGCGGAGGGCGTCCTGCACGCGGGAACCGCACGCAACGCCGACGGTGCGGTCGTGTCGTCGGGCGGCCGGGTGCTGGCCGTCGTCGGAACGGGTGCCGACCTCGCCGAGGCCCGCGCGCAGGCGTACGAACGGCTCGCCGGGATCAAGTTGCCCGGCTCGCATTTCCGCACCGACATCGGTCGCAACGCCCTGGAAGGCAAGATCAGCATCTGACGCCCGTCGGAAAGCTGTACCTGGGGGGTCAGCCATGTGCACAGTGCGGTTGACCGGCCTGAGGCGTACAGATTTCCGACGGTGTCGGCGAGGTCAGCTCGCGAGATTGCGGCCCAGGAACTCCACCTGGTCGGGGAGCACGCTGCGCCAGTAGCGGTTGGTGTGACCGCCGGCAGAGGTCCCGAACGCGGCGGGCGGGTGCAATCCGGCGGCCCACTGGCGCGTGTAGGTGAAGAACTGATCGCTCGACCCGACCGAGATCATCAGCGGGATCTTCGCGAAGGCGTCCTGGGTGCCGAACAGTGAGTTGGCCTGGTAGTCGGCCAGGCCGTCGAAGGCTCGGGGCGGAAAGTTGCGTGGGTCGGCCCAGAGTGCGGGAGAGCTGACCGCGACAGCGGCGACACGTGGCGCACCCAGCAGCGACGCGAGCCGCAGCGCGCCATACCCGCCCATCGACCAGCCGAACAGGCCGATGCGCTCGGTGGAGACGTTCAGTTCGCGATTGTTCGCCAGCATCGGGATGAACTCGTCGAGCACCATCGCGGCGCCGTCGGTGCCGTCGGCGCGCCGGTGATAGTAGTTGCGCCCCGCGTCGGCTGCCGCGATCGCGAACGGTGGGTTGCCGGCATCCACGTAGCGCTGCAGGACCGACTGGATCTCCAGCTTCGACGAGAAGATCGACTTCTCGTTGGTGTTCAGTGCATGCAGGACGACGACAACCGGCATCCGTCCCGACACGCCGTCGGGGCGAACCACGGCCCAGCGCGTGTCGCGGCGCATCTTTGCCGACGGGAAGGTCCCGGTGATCAGCGGCGGCCCGGTCGCGATCTGCGGTGGGGTGGTCTCGGCGGGCAGTTCGTCGTCGGCGGCCCGCGACTCGAGTTTCCGCGGCTCGACCTCGGGGGTCTTCGCTTGTCCGGCGCAGGCCGCAAGCCCCAAGGCGGCCGATCCGAGACCCGCAGCGAGGACGGTACGACGACGCACCCGAACGAGATCACGTTCGGGTGCGGGATTCGGGGTCAGACGAGCCATCGAGTCAACAGCGTACTGGCGTCGACGTCGGTTTCGCGAAACCAACGTGGTGCGCCACGCGCGAGTGTGACCGATCTTGCTCCGACGCTGTCACCACCGACGTCGGAACAGTCCTCGTCCACCGCCCGGCTCGTCGTCGTGGCCCGCGCACCACTGGCCGGCCGGAACCGCGGCCTTGACCTGCGCGACATGCCGTCCGCAGCCCGACCACGTGGTTTTGCCGCATCGGCGGCACCGCACCGCATGGCACATGTCAGGCCGCCCCCTTCTCGACGAGGTTCGGCGGCCCGCTGCGGGGTCGCTCCAACTGTGAGAACGCCGGCGTGGAGGCGACGGTGAGGAGCGCGTCGAGCAGCCGAACCGATTCGGCGTCGTCGGGTATCGACGTGAGGACCGGGCCGAAGAACGCATGCGAACCGACGACCGTGATCGGGCTCCCGCCCGTGGTGCCGAGTGCCTGCTGGCTCTCGTCGTGCCGGCGGCGCACTTCGTCGTCGAAGGACGGGTCGTCCAACGCCTGGGCAAGTGAGGTGTCGAGTCCACACTCGGCCAGCGCCCCGGCCGCCACTGCTCGAGGTAACACTTCCGCCGACCTTGCGGGATCGGTGTGGATGCGTCGGCCCAGTGCCATGTAGAGGTCACCTATCGACTCGTCGGGGCCGATCGCCGCGGCGAACAGTCGACCGGCCCGCCGCGATGCCTCGATGCGAGCCGCGTGGGCCCCATCGAGTTCCCGGCCTTCGTTGAGTACCGCCAGGCTCATCTGACGCCACGTCACCGCGACATCCGGTCGCGCGGCGGTCGCCATGGCCAGCCAGCGCGACGTCGCCCATGCGAAGGGACACACCGGGTCGACGTAGCATTCGATCTGCGTCGGTGTATTCGGAGAGGTGTTGGCGTTCATCGCTTCTCAGGCCTCGGCCTTGGCATCTTCCAGAGACGCGATCGCGGCCCGGATGAGTTCTGCCGCACCGGCGGCGACCTCGGGCAGGCCGGGCACGTCGGCGACGGCGACCATGATGTCGGGATTCATCGCCTCGACGATGACGGAGCCCTCGTTCTCGGTGTCGTCGCGAACAACGACGTTGCATGGCAACAACAGTCCGATCTGGCGTTCGAGTCCGAGTGCCTGGTGTGCGAAGTGCGGGTTGCACGCGCCCAGGATCAGGAACCGCTCCATGTCCTCGTCGAGCTTCTTCTTCAGCGTTGCCTGGACGTCGATCTCGGTCAACACGCCGAAACCCTGTTCGCTCAGCGCTTCTCGGGTCTTGGCGACGGCGTCGTCGAAGGTGGTGTGCAGTGTGGTGCGGATGCCCAGTTGCATGATCTTCCTTTCTCTTCGAGCCGGTCCTCAGGCGAGGGCCAGGAACAGCTTTTCGAGTTCCTCGGTGGTCATGGGTTCGGAGTTGTCGGCGTTCTCGCCGGTGAGGCACTGGCGTAGGCCGGTGGCGACGATCTTGAATCCGGCGCGGTCGAGAGCGCGCGACACTGCGGCGAGCTGGGTCACGACGTCCTTGCAGTCACGGCCCTGCTCGATCATCGAGATCACACCGGCCAGTTGACCGTGTGCTCGACGAAGTCTGTTGAGCACGACGGTGATCGATTCTTCGTCGCCGACCATGACGACTCCTCTCTTCGGCGCATTTCTGGCTTCTCATTATACCCTATGGGGTATCTGCTCAGTGCTGGAAGGTGATCTTCGGGAGCACTCGATCCAGCCATCGAGGAGTCCACCACGCGCCGTGCCCGGACAGGCGCAGCAATGCCGGCAGCAGCACCAGGCGGACCAGTGTCGCGTCGAGCAGCACCGCGACACCGAGGATGATGCCCATCTCCTTGGGTGGCAGCGGGTCGGCCAGGGCGAAGGTGAAGAACACCGCCACCATGACCGCCGCCGCCGCGAAGATGATTCGTCCCGAGTAGGCGAGGCCGTCGATCTGGGCAGCGTGCGGATCACCCGAGCGTTCGTAGTGCTCCTTCGCGGTGGCCAGCAGGAACACCGTGTAGTCCATGGCGATCGCAAAGATCATCGCGAAGAAGAACACCGGGCCCCAACCATCGAGGAACCCCTGTGGCTCGAATCCGAGAAGGCTTGCGCCATGACCATCCTGGAAGATCAGCTTCGCGACCCCAAAGGCCGCGCCCGTCGACAGCAGGCTCACCAGCGTGCCGATCAGCGCGATCGCCGGTGCGCGCAGGGCCACCAGCAGAAGCAGGAAACCGAGTGTCAGGATGACGGCGACGATGATCGGGAACCAGGTGTCCAGTGCCTGCTGCAAGTCGACGTTCTCGGCGGCTGCACCGCCGACCAGTGCACCGGCCGGTAGTCGATCGCGCAGCGTCGTGATCACCTCCTCGATCTGGGCAGCCGATGGGTCGATGGCCGGAATGGCTTGGAGAAGAACATGATCCGTTCCATCTGCCGACGGGATCGGGGGTGTGACCATGGCGATTCCCGGTGAGTTGGCCGCTGCGGCCGCCGCTGCGTCGGCATCCGCCCTGGTGGTCACGATCTGCAGTGCTCCGGGGGCGCCCGGACCCATCGCTTCGGCGACGACTGCGTAGCCCTGACGCACCGGCGCATCCTCGGGCAGCACGGCGATCGACGGCATGGCGACCTTGAGTCCCAGCACGGGTGCGGCCAGCGTGAGCAGGATGACGAGTGCTCCGATCGCGAACGGCCAGGGATGGCGATGCAGCAGACGGCCCCACGACGCGAAGAACGTCGAGTGGTGCTCCTGCTGCTTGGTCCACGGCAGACGACCGGCATTGACCTTGGGCCCCAATGCGCTCAGCACGGCGGGCAGCAGGGTCATGGTCGCGGCCAGCACGAAGACGACGGCCAGCATGATCCCGACGGCCATGGTGCGTACTGCCGGCGCCGGGACGAGTAGCACGGCCGACAGGCTGACGAGCACCGTCAGTCCGGACAGCAGTACGGCTTTGCCTGCGGTGTCCATCGTTTCGGTGATCGCCCGTCGTCCGCTGTCGTGCAGGATCATTGCGGCGCGGAAGCGCGAGACCATGAACAGCGCGTAGTCGATGCCCAGCGCCAGCGCGAACATCATCGCAAAGTTCATCGCCCACACCGAGATCGGCGTCGCCATGTTGAGCAGCACGAGTCCGCCTGCGGATGCGACCAGGCCTGCGATCGTCAGCAGCAATGGCAGACCCGCCGCGACGAGCGAGCCGAACGCCACGATCATGATCGCCAGCGTGATGGGCCACGACACCATTTCCGCCTTGATCATCGCGTCGTGATTGGCCTTGTTGAAGTCGCTCCACAGTGCCGACGCGCCGGTCGGATACACCGCGATTCCGTTGCCGGACAACGAGGCCAGCTCGTCCTTGTGGTCGTCGACGGCGCGGACCATGGCGTCGGTGTCGGCGTTCGCGCCGATGATCACCACGCCGGTGTGGCCGTCGCGGCTGATCGTCATGCCCGGCTGCGGCGTGACGACCTCGCCGAATCGGTTGTCGGAATGCGCAATTCGCTTGATCTCGTCGATCAGGCGGGCAACTTCTGGACTCGATATCTGGCTGCTGTCGGAGTGGATGACCACCTGGACGGCTGCCGACGAGTTGCCGCCGAAGTGTTCCTGAGCCAGGTTGCGCACAGCCACCGATTCCGAGTCGTTGGCCTGCCATCCCGCTCCCGCGAGCGACCCGAAGACGCTGGGCGCGGCGATGCCGAGGCCGATCACGAGCAGTGCCCAGGTGCCGAACACCCATCTGCGATGCGTGGCGGTCCAGGCGCCGAGCCGGCCCAGTGGGCCGGGGTCCGCCTCGGACGGGGACTGCGGTGGGGACTTCTCTTGCGTCGTCACGTGGGCTCCTTGCCGCCAGCCGTATCGGATACCCCCATGGGTATGTCAGAACGATGCCGAATATACCCATGGGGGTATGGATCAAGCAAGGGGGTGCGTTTGGTGAAGGCGGCGGTGAGATGCCGTGGAGAATCAGCCGGCCGCGGCGCCGAGGCTGCACCGGTAACTGCGCGGACGGCCCTTGCGATCGAAATCGATATGGGCAGTAGAGATTCCGTCGGTGATGTCGCAGGTGGGTGAACGCGTGCTGTCCTCGCCAGACGCCCAGGCAATGTGCCAACCCAACCGGGCGGCCACACCGTGAATGGCGACGCGATGGTCGTTGACCGCGAGTGTGTTCAGCACGCCCGGCATCGTCGTCGCGAAGTCGGCGAAGGTGGGTTCCGGGAGTGCGATGTCGTCGAGGAGGAGCACCGCCCGCGCGCCCCCGCCGATGTCCGCGGAGTGATACGGGCTGTGGCCGGTGCTGTGCACCGCTGCCGCGGCGACGATCTCCGCGGTCTCGCTCAGGTAGGCGTTGACCTCGGCCGGGGCCAGGTGAGCCGGCAAGCCCACTCGGGGCGAGACCAGGTCGGCGATGCCGTAGCGGTTGCCGGTGTCGCGCATGGCCGCGGCCAGCCCGCTCGGGTCGCCGAACGGGTGGGCCCAACCCCAGGTGATCTCGTCGGGGTCGAGCACGGCCACCAGGGTTGTCGCCGAACGAATCTCGCTGCCGTCGGCAGCCGTGAACGACAAGGAGTGACCGGCGACGTCCGCATGCGTCTGATAGTCGCCGAGCTGCCCTTCGAGATGGGACCGGAGGGCGCCCTGACGGAGCACGGCATACAACGCCGCGTAGTCCGCGACCGCATGCAAACCGTCGAACTGCATGGGGCCACGTTATCCGCCGAAACAGCCGATCTCTGCCGGTGTCCGACATCCGACTGACAGCGCCTGAACAGTGCATATGGCGTTCGGACGACGCACTTATACGGTAGTTCGCGACCCTATGGACCGCTTTCGTGAAAGCAACCCGGCGGTCCTGATCGCTTTGGCAGCATGAGCACATGACATCGGCGGCGACGCCCAAGGGTGCGCGGCGGCGGTCTCTGTTGATCGAGGCCGCCGGTGCCCTGCTGCTCGAAGGAGGATTCGACGCAGTGCGTCACCGGGCGGTCGCCGATCGGGCCCAACTTCCACTCGCATCGACGACCTATTACTTCGCATCCCTCGACGATCTGATGGCCGAGGCGGCGGCGCACCTGTGCCGCAACGACGAACACGGCATCGCCGCGCGCACCGATGCAGTTCCACGGCGACGACGCGGGAACAGTGCGACGGCCGGTGTACTCGCGGAGGTGTTCGTCGGCGAGTCCACCTCCATCGAGGAGCTCGCGGCCCGCTACGAACTGATCGCACTCGCGGCGCGTTACCCGCGACTCCGTGACGTGGTCACCGAGCGGCGGCATTCGCTCGCCGCGTACCACTCCGCTCTGCTCGCGAAATCCGGTCGTATCGCCGAACCGGTCCACGTCGGTCAGCTCATCGCCGTCGAGGACGGGGCCATCGTCGGCGCGCTCGGCCAGCCCTCGGTCAGTCCACTGGACGCAACACGTGATGCGCTGCACGAGGTCGTCGGCGTGCTTGCGCCTCAGGGCTGAGCCGATCGGGACAGTTGTCCCGATCCTGGGGTGCCCGGTATGCAAGAGTGTCAGGATGACCACGGTCACAGTGTGTGTCCGCGGTGGCCGGGGGAATGAACGCTTGGACGGAATTGGGGTGGTGACGGTGCAGGATTCTTCTCGCGTGCGCTCGGCGTCGGGTCGTCGGGCCGCCAGGACGATCGGTGCGGCGGTGCTCGCGCTCGTCTGCACCGCGACCGCCCTGCTCGGCGCGGGGCAGAGCAGTGCGGCACCGGCCGGAAAGCCGGACGCCGGTGTGCCGTTGTCGTCGGTGGTCTACGGCACCGGCTGCACCTATCCGGTCACGCTCGCCGTCAACAGTTCGGGCTGGGTCGCGTTCTACGAACAGCGCACCGGGTATCCGCCGATCTTCGTCGGCCGCGATCTGCCGCGAGGAGCGCTCGCCTCGACCACCTGGGTCCCGCGTCACCTCGGCGACCGCTACCTGTACGCCGTCCAGAACGGTCAGACGTCGGCGAAGACGCTGGTGAAGGTACGCAAGGGCTACGGGTCTAACGGACTCTGCTTCGGCTTCTGAGGAGGCCGCAACTACACTGGTGCGGTGCCCAAGCCTGCCATCGCCAATGTTCTGGCCAGCCGTTACGCCTCCGCCGACCTCGCCGAGATCTGGTCGGCCGGCGCCAAGATCGAGCTCGAACGCCAACTGTGGATCGCGGTCCTCAAGGCGCAGCGCGATCTGGGGATCGATGTGCCGGCCGACGCGATCGCCGACTACGAGCGCGTTGTCGACCAGATAGACCTCGCGTCGATCGCGGATCGCGAGCGCGTCACCCGGCACGACGTGAAGGCCCGCATCGAGGAGTTCAACGCTCTCGCCGGGCATGAGCAGATCCACAAGGGCATGACCAGCCGCGATCTCACCGAGAACGTCGAGCAACTGCAGATCCTGCGTTCCCTCGAACACGTGCACGCGCACGGCGTGACGGTGCTGGCCCGGCTGACCGAGCGCGCGGCGCAGTACGCGTCGTTGGTCATGGCCGGTCGCAGCCACAATGTCGCCGCGCAGGCGACGACGCTGGGCAAGCGGTTCGCGTCGGCCGCCGACGAGCTGATGATCGCGCTCACCCGGCTGCGCGAGCTCATCGACCGCTATCCGTTGCGCGGCATCAAGGGCCCGATGGGCACCTCACAGGACATGCTCGACCTCCTCGGCGGTGACTCGGGCAAACTCGCCGAACTCGAGCACCGGGTCGCCGACCATCTCGGTTTCGCGCGATCGCTCACCTCCGTCGGCCAGATCTATCCGCGGTCGCTCGACCACGACGTGGTGTCGGCGCTGGTCCAGACCGCGGCCGCGCCATCGTCGCTGGCACACACGATCCGACTGATGGCCGGGCATGAGCTGGTCACCGAGGGGTTCCAGCCGGGTCAGGTGGGGTCGTCGGCGATGCCGCACAAGATGAACACCCGCAGCTGCGAGCGGGTCAACGGCCTCGCGGTGGTGTTGCGTGGCTACGGATCGATGGCCGCCGAACTCGCCGGCGCGCAATGGAACGAGGGCGACGTCTTCTGCTCGGTGGTGCGTCGCGTCGCGCTGCCCGACGCCTTCTTCGCCATCGACGGACTGATGGAGACATTCCTGACGGTGCTCGCCGAATTCGGCGCCTACCCCGCGGTGATCGCCAACGAACTCGACCGCTACCTGCCGTTCCTCGCCACCACCAAGGTGCTGATGGCGTCGGTGCGGGCCGGCGTCGGGCGCGAAACGGCGCACGAGGCGATCAAGGAGAACGCCGTCGACGTCGCGCTCGCCATGCGTGAGGAGGGGCGCGAACCCGATCTGCTCGACCGTCTCGCCGCCGACGAGCGCATCCCGCTCGACCGTGCTCAGCTCGACGCCCTGCTCGATGACAAGTCCGCGTTTGTCGGTGCGGCGCAAGCGCAGGTCGCCGACGTGATCGCCGCGGCCGAGAAGGTCATTGCGCAGTATCCGGAAGCGGCGTCATACACGCCTGCCGCCATTCTCTGACTCCAGCTCGCGCTCGCCTCACCCGCTGGCTGAGGTACGCGGAGCGCAAGCGAAGCCCCTACCGCTCCTCGCACCTCAGCCATCGGTGGTGGACGCATCAGACGGCAGAAGGGACTCAGCTATCGGCCTGCCGATCGGCATGCCCGAGGTTCCAATCCGGCAGCGCTTGATCTCGGACGAGTCGCTTCAGGGTGACGACATCGGGAAATCCGCCGTCGCGCTTGCGTTCCCACACCTGGGTCGCGTCGACGTCGATGTGGAAGACACCACCCGTGCCCGGGACCAGGGTCACCGACCCGAGTTCGGCACCGAAGGTGTTGAGGAGTTCGCTCGCCATCCACGACGCGCGCAGCAGCCAATTGCACTGGGTGCAGTAGGTGATGGTGATCTGTGGCCCGGTCATGGCTGCCAGCCTCGCATACGTTTACTGTCGTGGTCATGGCCCACCCAGACCTCGAGTCGTACCGTCACGTCGCGTCGGGCAAGGTTCGTGAGATCTACGAGATCGACGCGGACACCCTGCTGCTGGTGGCGTCTGACCGCATTTCCGCCTACGACCACATCCTGAGCCCCGTCATCCCCGACAAGGGCCGGATCCTCACCGCCATGAGCTTCTTCTGGTTCGACGCGCTCGGCGTGCCCAACCACCTGGTCGGCGGGCCCACCGATGACCGCATTCCCGACGAGGTCGTCGGGCGCTCGATGGTCGTTCGCAAGTTGCCGATGGTCGCCGTCGAATGCGTCGCCCGTGGATACCTCACCGGGTCGGGACTGCTCGACTATCGGGCGACCGGGTCGGTGTGCGGCATCGACCTGCCCACCGGGCTCGACGAGGCGAGCAAGCTCCCGACGCCGATCTTCACCCCGGCGACCAAGGCCGAACAGGGCGAGCACGACGAGAACATCAGCTTCGCTCACGTCGTCGAACAGGAGGGCGCCGAGCGGGCCGAAGCATTGCGCGCGGCCACCCTCGACATCTACTCGCGGGGCGCCGACATCGCCGCAGAGCGTGGAATCATCCTGGCCGACACGAAATTCGAGTTCGGCATCGGCGACGACGGAGGACTGATCCTGGCCGACGAGGTGTTGACACCCGACTCGTCGCGCTACTGGGAGGCCGCCACCTACCGGGCCGGCGAGGTGCAGCCGAGCTTCGACAAACAGATCGTCCGCAACTGGCTCACCAGCCCTGCATCCGGGTGGGACCGGGCCTCCGACACGCCGCCACCCAGCTTGCCCGACGACGTCGTGGCACGCACACGTCAACGTTATATCGATGCCTACGAATGGATTTCGCAGTTGAGCTTCAACGACTGGCCGGGCGCGGAGGTGGAGCGATGAGCGTGCCCGTCGCCAAGAAGATACCCGCCGAGCGCACGCATCACGGCGACACCGTCGTCGACCACTACGAATGGTTGCGGGACAAGGACGATCCCGAGGTCATCGCGTACCTCGAAGCGCAGAACGCGTTCACCGAGAAGAACACCGAGCAACTCGCCGGATTGCGCAAGCAGATCTTCGCCGAGATCAAGGCGCGGACCAAGGAGACCGACATGTCGGTTCCCAGTCGCCGCGGCAAGTACTGGTACTACGGCAGGACGCACGAGGGCAAACAGTATGCGACGCACTGTCGTTGCCCGATCGGCGACGATGATGACTGGACGCCGCCGGAGGTGTCCGAGGACGGTGCGCTTCCCGGCGAGGAAGTGCTGCTCGACGCCAACGTCGAGGCGCAGGGCCACGACTTCTTCAGTCTGGGCGCACTGTCGGTCAGTGACGACGGCAACTGGCTGGCCTACAGCACCGACGTGGTCGGCGACGAGCGATACACGCTGCGCTTCAAGGATTTACGCACCGGTGCATTGCTGGACGAGTTGATCGAGGACACGGCGGGCGGGGCGGTCTGGTCGGCCGACGCCCGGCACGTCTTCTATCAGACGGTCGACGCGGCATGGCGTCCCGACACCGTGTGGCGCCACGACTTCGGCACCGACACGGCCGACGTCAAGGTCTTTCACGAGCCGGACGAACGCTACTGGGTTGGCATGGGATCCACCCGCAGCGACCGGTATCTGATGATCGGGGCCGGCTCCAAGATCACCTCCGAGGTCTACGTCCTCGACGCGAACGACCCGACCGGCGAGTTCGTCAGCGTGGCACCCCGGGTCGACGGCGTCGAATACAGCGTCGAACATGCCGTGATCGACGGAGCCGACTATTTCGTCATCGTGCACAACGATATTCGGGGCGGCAGCAAGGCGGAGAACTTTGCGATCGACATCGCACCCGTCGACGATCCGACGGATCGACGCGAGCTTTTCGCCCACGATCCCGGCAGGCGCATCGAGGACCTCGACGCGTTTCGCGACTACCTGGTGCTGTCCTACCGTCGGGAGGCGTTGCCGCGCATCGCTATCGCCGATCTGCGGACCATCACCGGAATCCCGACCGATGCGGATTTCCACGAGGTCACGTTTGCCGAGGAGTTGGGAACGGTCGGGCTGGCAGGCAACCGCGAGTGGACAACACCGCGGTTGCGCATCGGGTACGGAAGCTTCACCGAGCCGAGCGAACTGATCGAGCTCGACGTCACCACCGGCGAACGCACTCTGCTCAAGCGGCAGCCAGTTCTCGGTGGCTACGATCCCGCCGACTACGTCCAATCCCGCGAGTGGGCAACCGCGGCGGACGGTACGCGGATTCCGCTGTCCATCGTGCGGCGCAAGGGAACCGACGAGAACAAGCCGGCGCCGCTGCTCCTCTACGGCTACGGCTCCTACGAGGCGAGCATCGACCCGTACTTCTCCGTGTCGCGGCTGTCCATGCTCGACCGCGGCGTGGTCTTCGTGCTGGCGCACGTGCGCGGTGGCGGCGAGATGGGCCGCTACTGGTACGAAAACGGCAAAGAATTGCAGAAGAAGAACACCTTCACCGACTTCGTCTCGGCCGCACAGTATCTCGTCGACGAAGGATGGACCACGCCGTCGCAGATGGTGGCCGAGGGCGGCTCGGCCGGTGGGTTGCTGATGGGGGCGGTGGCCAACCTGGCACCCCAACTCTTCAACGGCATCCTCGCTTCGGTGCCGTTCGTCGATGCGCTCAACTCGATCCTCGACCCGTCGCTGCCGCTGACGGTGATCGAATGGGACGAGTGGGGCGACCCTCTGCACAACCCTGAGGTCTACGCCTACATGCGCGAGTACTCGCCGTACGAGAACGTGGTGGCCCAACCGTATCCGCCGATCCTGGCTCTCACCTCACTCAACGACACTCGCGTGCTCTACACCGAGGCCGCGAAATGGGTTGCCCGGCTGCAGGAATGCTCCACCTCGGACAATCTCGTGCTCCTGAAGACGGAGATGTCGGCCGGGCACGGAGGGGTGAGCGGCCGCTACAAGCAGTGGGAGGAGATCTCCTTCGAGATCGCCTGGATTCTGCAGCAGACCGGGGCGCTCGCGCCCACCGATCCCACCGCTCCCTGAGGTGCTCGAGGCGCTAGCCGAGAGCCTCGAAGGGCCTGGTGAGACAACAGATCTCGTCTCACCAGCGGGCTTCGAGGCTCGCTAGCTCGCACCTCAGCCAGCGGTGGGCGCTCGCTCTTCGCACCTAGGGATGGCCTGGTGACAGACGAAAGCCCCGCCCGGAGGCCGGACGGGGCTGTCGTGTGTCGGCGTGCGCGATCAGTGCATGATGATCGGCGCGCGATCCATGTCCTCCTCGACCAATGGCGACTGGATCTTCTTGCGAGGCAGGAAGAATGCCGGGATGAAGGTCAGGGCGATGAGGATCACCGCGACCAGGAAGGTCGATCCGAAGATCTCGGCCGCGGACTCGAAGAACGACTGCGGCAGCGGGGCGTTCTGCATCTCCGGTGGCAGCTTGTCGGGCGCGGTGTTGGAGGCAATCGCGAGACCGGCCTGCATGCTGCCGGCCAGGCCGCTGGCGAGGACCACCGAGATGACCGCGGTACCGATCGACGATGCGGTCTGCTGAACCACGTTCACCAGGGTCGAGCCGTCGGGCACCTGCTTGTTGTTCAGGGTTGCCAGCGCGGCCGACATGATCGGCATCATCGTCATACCCATACCGAGGCCCTGCACGAACAGCGCGCTGCACAGAATCCAGTACGACGTGTCGGCGCCGAGGAAGATGAAGACTCCCATGCCGAGCAGGATCAGGACGATGCCGGGCAGGACGAACTTGCCGGGGCCCATCTTGTCGGTCAGCTTGCCCGCGATCGGCATGGTGAGCATCGCGCCGAGACCCTGCGGCGCCAGCAGCAGGCCGGCGGTCAGCGTGGACTCGCCGCGCACACCGATGAAGTACTGCGGGAACAACAGCGACGCACCGAAGAACGCGATCATGAACAGCGTCATGGTGACGACCGAGATCGACAGCGTCCGGTTTCGGAACAGGCGCAGATCCAACAGCGGATTCTTGGCCCGCAGCGCATGCCAGATGAAGGCCACGATGAGGATGGCGCCGATGATCGCCGGAATCAACACCGTCGGCGTGAGGAAGGTGCGGTGTTCGGCGCTCGACGAGATGCCGAACAGGAACAGCGCGAGACCCGGTGAGAGAAGCAGCAATCCGACGATGTCGATGGACGCCTTCGTCGTCTCCTCGTCGTCACGCAGGACGAACCACGAGTAGACGAGCGCTACGATGCCGATCGGCACGTTGATCAGGAACACCCAGTGCCACGACGTGGTCTCGATGAGGAAGCCGCCGAGGATCGGTCCGCCGATCGGGCCGAGGAGCATGGGGATACCGAGAACCGCCATCACGGAACCGATTCGCTCGGGTCCGGCCGCCTTGGTCAGGATCATCATGCCGATCGGCATGAGCAGACCACCGCCGAGGCCCTGGATCACGCGGAATGCGACCAGGCTGCCGATGTTCCAGGCGAGCGCGCAGAGCGCCGAACCCAGGACGAACAACACCAGCGACGTCAAGTAGACCTTCTTGGTGCCGAATCGTGCTGCGGCCCAACTCGACAGCGGGATGACCGCGGCCAGGGCCAGCGTGTAGCCGGTGGCCGTCCAGGCCGCTCCGGCCGCGTCGGTGCCGAACTCCTGCTGGAAGGTGTTCTGCGCCACCGCAACCACGGTGACGTCGAGGATCGACATGATCGCGCCGAGCACGACCACGCCGGCGATCATCAGCACATGACGATCGAGTTTGGTGTCCGGTGGACCTTCGTGAAGGTGGCCGCCGGTCGAGGAGACTGACATGAGTGTTCCTGTCGGTTCGGGTTACGTGCGGAGAATCGGGAAGTCGAGAGTTACTGCGCGGGCTCGCTGGGTTCTGAGTTGCTCAATTCGGAGAGCCCGTCGTGCGGAATGTCGAAGTAGTCGGTGTCGGCGTCGACGATCGGTCGAAGGGCTCGGCAGAGGTCGTCGCGAATGTCGTCGGGCAGTCCGGTGACGAAGCGGCGGACGATCTCCTGCTTGATGTTCAGCTGGGAGTCGATGAACTGCTGCCCATGGGTGGTCAGCGAAACGCGCTTCACGCGCCGGTCGTTGGCGTCCTCGCGCCGATCCACCAGACCGTCGCCGACCAGTTTGTCGACGGTGCGTCCGGCCGCGGCCAGTGAGAGGTTGACGTGTTCGGCGATCTCGTTGACCGACATCGGCGCACCGTGGCCGCCGAGCGCGAAGATGACCTTCAACTGCGAGAACGTGAGGTCGGTGGCGGCCAGGTCGTCCATCGTGTGGGCTTTGCCGAGGCAGGCGAGGCGATCGAGAAAGTCGATCAGGGTTGCCTGCGCGGTGTCCACCGAGTTGCCGGGGGTGGCTCCGGCAGACGCGATCGCAGACATGGGTGTGGACACCCAGAAATGCTAACTTCCGTGCAACTATTTCTTCAACGCAAGCATTGGTGACCTTGCACATAGTTCGCAAAACTGTGTGGTGGGGCTCACATGGCCACTGTGTCGGGACACACCACTAGGCTCGGATGCCATGGGCAACATCAAGGACATCCCGGTCAACTCCCTCGACGGCAACACCGTGAATCTCGCGGACTTCAGCGGTCCGCTGCTGGTGGTCAACGTCGCCAGCAAGTGTGGGCTGACGCCGCAGTACACCGGGCTGGAAGAACTGGCCAAGACCTACGGCGATCGTGGCCTCACCGTCGTCGGCATGCCGTGCAACCAGTTCATGGGCCAGGAACCGGGCACTGCCGAGGAGATCGCCACCTTCTGTTCCACCAGCTACGGCGTCACCTTCCCACTTCTGGAGAAGGCCGACGTCAAGGGCGACGAGCAGCATCCCCTCTACGCCGAGCTCACCAAGACCGAAGATGCCGACGGCGAGGCCGGCGACGTGCAGTGGAACTTCGAGAAGTTCCTCGTCGACGCGAACGGGACGGTCGTCAATCGATTCCGGCCCCGTACCGAGCCCACCGACCCCGCAGTGGTCTCGGCCATCGAGGCGGTCCTCTGAGGCGCGTGGCGAGTTGGCCCACCCGGTAAGGTGATGGCGAGATTCAGCGCATCAGCGAGAACGGAGCAAGTGCCCATGGCGCGAGTGGTGGTCGACGTGATGCCCAAGGCCGAGATCCTCGACCCGCAGGGGCAGGCGATCGTCGGGGCCCTGGGGCGTCTCGGATTCAGCGGAATCGCCGACGTCCGGCAGGGGAAACGCTTCGAACTCGAGGTCGACGACACCGTGGACGACGTCGCCTTGGAGCGCATCGCCGAGGAACTCCTGACCAACACGGTCATCGAGAACTTCAGCGTCTCGCGGGTCGCGGAGTAACCGACCGAGATGACAGCACGAATCGGGGTCATCACCTTCCCGGGCACGCTCGACGACGTCGATGCTGCCCGCGCGGTCCGGATCGCCGGAGCCGAGGCCGTCGAACTCTGGCACGGCGACGCCGACCTCAAGGGGGTCGACGCGGTCGTCGTTCCGGGCGGCTTCTCCTACGGTGACTATCTGCGCGCAGGCGCCATCGCACGTTTCGCGCCGGTCATGGGTTCGGTGGTCGAGGCGGCGGCCAAGGGCATGCCGGTCCTCGGCATCTGCAACGGTTTCCAGGTGCTCTGCGAAGCCGGACTGCTGCCCGGCGCGTTGACCCGCAACGAGGGTCTGCACTTCATCTGCCGCGACCAGTGGTTGCGCGTCGAGTCGAACACCACCGCCTGGACCACGCGGTTCGAGCGCGGCGCCGAGATCCTCATCCCGCTCAAGTCGGGGGAGGGCCGCTACGTCGCACCCGAGCGCAAACTCGAAGAACTCGAGGGCGAAGGCTTGATCGTCTTCACCTACGCCGGCGGCAACCCCAATGGCTCGGCGCTCGACATCGCCGGCATCAGCAGCCCCGACGGTCGCGTCGTCGGCCTGATGCCGCACCCCGAACATGCCACCGAGGCACTCACCGGACCCAGCGACGACGGGCTCGGACTGTTCTACTCGGCGATCGACGCCGTGCTGGCCGCCACACCATGACCTCCGCGATCTTCGCCCTCATCGGCGTCGGCATTCTGGTGGTCGGGGTGTTGGCGTTTCGGATGCGGTGGCGGGTCGGGGAGATCGCGTCGGCCGTTGCGGTCATCTGCCTGGGTCTGGCCTACGACAACTTCGCGGTCGCGGTGGGCCGCTTCGTCGGCTACGGCGACGCGCTGATGGCGATCAACGTGCCGCGCTACTGGATACACGCATTCTTCGTGCCACTGCTGATTCCGATCGCCGGGGTGCTGGTGTATCGGTTGGGCGTCAAGCAGATCGGCACCCGCAACGTCGTGATCCCAGGTCTTCTGCTCGTCGCGATGCTGGAAGTGATCGGCATCATCACCGACATCGTGCGCCTGGACCTCGAGCCCGAGAACGCAGGTGACGCCCTGCGCTACGTCAACGCCGGTGCTTCTGGGCCGCCGATCGCAGCGGTGGTGACGGTGCTGGCGTTGATCGTGCTGGGCGGGATGGCCGCGCGTTACAGCTACTTCAAGTGGCTGCTCGTCGGAGCTCTGGCGATGCTGTTTGCGGCGGCCGCCGGTACCGCGGTGCTGTGGCTGGGCAACCTCGGTGAGCTGATCCTGATGATCACGCTCCTCGCGACCATGGCCAAGGTCGCCGACCGCGAGGCCGACCTCCGGCTGGAAGCGGCTGCCACGGAAGGCAACCGATGACTATCACCACGACGGCAACGGCGGCCGGGCTCGGCGGGTTCGTCGACGCCTCCCCATCGCCCTTCCATGTCTGTGCCAGCGTGGCGACCGAACTCGAGCAAGCCGGCTACCGGCGACTGTTCGAGGAAAAGTCTTGGCCTGCACCGGATTCCGAGGGGTGGGGACGCCACTACGTCGTCCGCGGCGGATCGATCATCGCTTGGGACGCCGGTGACGGCGACGCGTTCCGGATCGTCGGCGGCCACACCGACAGTCCCAATCTTCGTCTCAAACAACACCCGGACCGGACGTCCGCCGGTGTCGCGATGGTGGCGCTCGAACCCTACGGGGGTGCCTGGCTCAACTCGTGGCTCGACCGCGACCTTGGGCTCTCCGGCCGGCTCGCCTACCGGGCGGGCGACGCCGTGGAGCACACGCTGGTACACGTCACCGAAGCGGTGGTCCGGGTGCCGCAGTTGGCCATTCACCTGTCCGAGGATCGCAAGGGCGTCGCTCTCGACCCGCAACGACACCTCGACGGGATCTGGGGTGTCGGCGAGACCGTGCCCGACGTGCTCGGCTGGGTGGCGCAGTATGCGGGCGTCGACCCCGACACTCTCCTCGGCTGGGAGTTGATGACTCACGACGTGACGCCGAGCCGGGTGCTGGGCGTCGACGAAAACCTGTTGAGCGCACCGCGTCTGGACAACCAGGGCACCTGTTACGCGGGTCTGCGGGCGCTGCTCGACGGTGGTGCGTCGACCCACACCCGGATGCTCGCACTGTTCGACCACGAGGAGGTCGGCAGCGGATCCGAACGCGGGGCCGCGTCTGACTTCCTGGCGACCGTGTGTGAGCGAATCGTGTTGGCGCGCGGCGGTTCCCGACCGGACTATCTGCGCTCGATGGCGGCAAGTGTGTGCCTGTCCGGGGACATGGCGCACGCCACCCACCCGAACTATCCGGAACGCCACGAGCCGGGACACCGCATCGCCATCAACGGCGGCCCGGTTCTCAAGGTCAATCAGAATCTGCGCTACGCGTCGGATGCGTTGGGGGAGGCCATCTTCGCGCTCGCCTGCGACCGCGCCGGCGTGCCGATGCAGCGCTACACCCACCGCGCCGATCTACCCTGTGGCTCGACGATCGGTCCGATCACCGCCGCACGCACCGGGCTGACCACTATCGACGTCGGAGCGCCCCAACTCGCGATGCACAGCGCCCGCGAACTCATGGGCGTTGCCGACGTCGAGATGTATTCCGCTGCGCTGCAGGCGTTCTTGAACGGCTAGTACGACCGGGCAAACCCGAGCACGTCGTCGACGTAGGTCATGGAATTGTTGTAGCGCAGCACTGCGGTCACCAGCGACGCGTTGTCGCGTAGGTTCAGATTGCCGTCGCAGAGGTAGCGCGCGGTGGTCAGTGCCGCGTCGAAGATGTTCTGCGGGTCGATCTTGCCGTCGCCGTTGGCGTCGGCCGCGTAGTGATTCCAGGTCTGGGGAAGGAACTGCATCGGGCCGACGGCGCGGTCGTAGGACGCGTCGCCGTCGAGCGCGCCGTGGTCGGTGTCGGTGACGACCTGGTTGCCGGCCAATGTGCCGTTGAGCATCGGGCCGAAGATCGGCTCACGCAGGGTGCCGCGGGCGTCCACGTTGCCCTCGTCGGCATGGTGGGACTCGACCTTGCCGATACCGGCGATGACCTTCCAGTCGATGCCGCAGCGCGGCGTCGTGTGCGACATGATGTCGGCGGCGTTGCGGTACGCGTCGTAGTTGCTGGCAGGTACCGCGCCGTCGGTCACGCTGACCGGACGGGCGGGCACGATCGCGGGAATGCGCGGGGCAGGATCCGCGGTCTGGCGGGCCGACGGGCCGGTCACGTGGTGGTTGGCCAGCGCAACGGTGTGCGGGTCTGCCGCGGCGTGAGCAGCCTCGGTCTGCGGTGCCGCGTGCTGTGTGGGATCGGCTCCAGCGGTCGCCGCGGCCGCCAGAATGCCGACTGGCACCAATGCTGCGGCGACGAACGGTGCTCGTGCTTTCCGTGGTTTCGAGTGCTTACCCAAACTGATCGACCTCGCGTGTACTGCTCGTGTTGCTGCTGAAGAACTCGGCCGACCGTACATGAATCCGTTAGCTTGCCGTTATTTATCCGTTACCAATATGGCGGCAGCGACGCCGACTCGACTCGGTCGATGCAGTTAGCTGCGGTAAGGGACACGGTTTTGTGATTTGCCGCACACGCGGCGTATTCGATGCTCGAATAGGGGCGCCATCCGTCCCGTGCAGCGCCCGCCCGCCGACGTCGTCGGCGATCGTGGAGCCAGGAAGAGCCCTGGCCGCGATGCGACTCGGAGCTTCCGCGGCCGGCACCACGACAACCGGTGCCGAGTTGGAGGATGAGAGTGCTGCAGCACCCGCGTTCTCCAACTCAACTCTCGGGCCGGTGACTGAGATCGGGCCCCTGACGGTGGTCCTCCAGGTATGTCCCGGAAGCGGCCGCTGACAGGCCCGATCTCAGTCACCGATCGTCGGTTGTCGCGTTCCGCCGAACGCGACGCCAGGAACATGCGCCCACAAAAAGTAGGGGAAGAAACTTCTTCCCCGGCCCTTGGAGCCTTCCCCCAGAAAATTCTCGCGGACGACTACGAACCCCGGGGAAGAAAGTTCTTCCCCTAGATTTTGCGGGCACGACGCCGTCGTGTTTCCCCAGTTCAGGAGGCTGAAAGCAGTAGCCGCCGGGTTCAGGAAGGACTCAGCAGCGACAGCGTGGTGCCCTGAGTCAGCACCAGATAGCCGTCGACCACCGACGCCGCGCCGCTGCTCAGACCGATCGTCCACGCGACCCGGCCGTCCGGTGCGAACGCGCTGAGTCGGTGTGCGTTGCCGAACACCATCAGGTCGGCCGAGGCGCCGACACAGCGGAGGTAGCCGATGTTGCTGTCGGGGTCGCGGAAGTCGGGTGGCGGCATCTCGCCGAGGATGGTTCCGTCGGTGAGCGCGAAAGTGACGCGGGAGCCGTCCTTGCGCGCCAGCGAGACCAGCGGACCACACGGGCGGGCCCCCGATTTGGATGCCTCGGGAGCATTGACCTGCCAGACGTCGTCGCTCGCCGGATCGCGCACCGAGTAGGTGCCGTGGGTGTCGAAAACCGTCGAACTGCTCTCGAGGACCGGCTTGGTCGACGGCCCCGTGATCACGCGGACGCCCGGGATCGTGTTGACGGGATCGGCGTCGAGTCGGCCGTCGGGCATGGCGAACGTCGACACCCGCTCGTTGGCGGCCTCGCTGTACTCGACGACGAGTCCGCCCGGGTACAGCGTCATCTGGCATTGGCCGCAGGTGAGGTGCTCCTGCCCGTCGGTGCGTCGAAGTGCGTACTGGCTGCCGTCGGTGGTGGGGACGATCACCACGCTGCCGCTGATCTGTACCTCGTCGGTGAGGACGGCGTTGGCGAATCGTTTGGTCCACAGCGACGCACCGGTCGGCGTCATCAGGCTGACCTCGTACTTGAACTTGTTGATACGCAGAAAGTTCGGGCCGACACCGAACACCACTGCGGTGTCGTCGAGATCCGTCGTCGACGATGGGGTGCCGTCGTCACCGATGAGGTGGAAGCCGGGCTCGGGTGGGTCGCCCAGGTCGATTGCACATCCGATCTGTCCGGTGTCGGTGAATGCGCAGTCGCCCAGTCCGGCTCGAACCGGTTGCTTCCACAACGGCTTTCCGCTGCGGCGGTCGATGGCCATGAAGGCCCGGCCGAGACCGTTCGGGTAGGCGAGGAGCCAAGTGTCGCCGAAGGTGTCGGCTACGTCGATGGTGCCAACGCCCGAATGCCCGGGCAGGTCGGCGTCGGTGAGCGTCCACGAGACGTCGGGATTGTTCCGATAGTCGCGCAAGAGCCCGTACCCGTACTCGGTGTCGTCATCTTCCGGAG
This sequence comes from Gordonia sp. NPDC003585, assembly GCF_040610755.1. Lineage (NCBI taxonomy): Bacteria > Bacillati > Actinomycetota > Actinomycetes > Mycobacteriales > Gordoniaceae > Gordonia > Gordonia sp. NPDC003585. The sequence continues at coordinate 26,011 of NZ_JBEXMX010000042.1, forward strand.
CGCCGGCCAGCACGACGCCGGCGGCCACCACCATCACCACGCACAACACGCCAACGACAGTCCCGATCCCAAACGGTAGACGCCGACGGACAGTGGCGATCCACGATCGGTTGGGCATGCCGATCAGTCAATCATCATTGTGTGGTCACGACCCTGTCGGGGAGGTGTCGGAGACTCGCCGAGACTCTGGCTTATGTTTCTGCGCTCCACGACCATGGATCGTCTCACGTTGCGGGTGTGGGATGAACCCATGAACTCAGTCAGGGATGCACTCCTCGGTATCACGGTGGTCACCACCGGGCTCAGCGCCGGTTTGCTGGCGGCCTTCGCCTACGCGGTGATGCCGGGTCTGGATCGTGCCGGTCCGGTGTCGGCCGTGCCGGCGATGCAGCGGATCAACGTCGCCATCCTCAATCCGGTGTTCGCCGTGATCTTCCTCGGCCCACTGGTATTCGGGGCGCTGAGCATCTGGGCGTTCTGGCGAAGCGACCTACGGTGGTGGATCGTCGCAGCGGTGGTGCTTATCGTGGTGGGCCTGCTCATCACCGCGATCGTCAACGTGCCGGCCAACGACCGGCTCGCTGCTGCCGGTGATGTGTCGGGCGGTGAGGTCGCCGCCGTATGGGCTGATTTCACGACGCAATGGGTGCGATGGAACGTCATCCGCGCGGTCGCCACCGTCGCCGCGTTCGCGACGCTGGTGGCCGGGCTCATCGCCGCCCGTTGACCGTGCGTCCCAAACGGTTCAGCGTGCGCTGACGAGGGACTCGGCGAGCACCTGCTTGAGTGACGCGCTCGGGCGCCCGCGGAGGTCGGCGAGGTCGGTCGACGTGGAGTCGAGGGCGCCACGGCTCACTCCGGCATCGGAGTCCGCGAGAATGGCTGCAACGGGGGCCGGTAGCCCTGCCCCGACCAGCGCCTCGGCGTACGCGGATTCGGGGATGTCCTGGTACCGCACCGGCTTTCCGCTCACCTCGGCGATGGCCGCCGCGATGGCGGGATGGTCGAGTGGTTCGGAGCCGGCGAGTTCGTACACCGCTCCCACGGTCCCCGCGATGAGGACGGCTGCGGCCGCGTCGGCGTAGTCGCGACGGGCGGCACCCGCGACGCGTCCGGCACCAGCGCTGCCGTACAGCGTGCCCGACTCGATCGCCGCCGGAGCTGATCCGACGTAGTTCTCCCAGTACCAGCCGTTGCGCAGCAAGGTGTGGGGTACCCCGCTGTCGGCCAGGATGTGCTCGGTCGCGAGATGCTCCTCGGCAAGCTTGAGCGGCGAGGTGTCGGCGTACAGGATGCTGGTGTAGGCGAGCAGGTCGACGCCGTTGGCCTTCGCGGCTTCGATCACGTTGCCGTGCTGGCGAACTCGACTACCGAATTCCGAGCCCGACACCAACAGCAGTCGGTCGACGCCGGAGAGTGCGGCCGACAGCGCTGCCGCGTCGTCGTAGTCGGCGACCCGCACTGTCACGCCCGCGTCGGACAAGTGCTGCGCACGACCTGCGTCGCGGACGATCGCGATGATGTCGGACGCCGCGACGCCTCGTTCGATCAGTGCCTCGATCGTCGCGCGTCCAAGTCCGCCGTTTGCTCCGGTCACTGCGTATGTGGTCATGCGTTTCCTTCCGTATCGCCGAACGCGTCGAGGCGCCGGCCATTAGTGGTTCTCTAGCAGCATGCACTTACTATTAGTACAGTGCAAGTGTAGGAGTTAGCGCTTAGGGTGTGGCTGGCATAGAATGCAGGTCATGACAGACGCGGCGTACGACGACGGGATTCCCGATCCCGCCTTGCTTGCCGACGTCTTCGCCCGTGACTGTGCGTCGCGCGACATCCTCCACAACGTCACAAGTCGGTGGGGTCTCCTCGCGCTGGCGGCCCTCGCCGACGGTGATCTGCGGTTCAACGCGCTGCGGCGTCGAGTGGACGGCGTCAGCGAACGGATGCTGTCGGTGACCCTGCAGTCATTGGAACGCGACGGTTTCGTGAATCGTGATGTGCTGCAGACGATCCCGCCCAAGGTGAAGTATTCGTTGACGCCGACCGGTCGCGAGGTGGCCGACCGACTGCTCGGGCTTATCGAGTTCGTCGAAGCCCACGTCGCCGATGTCCGGGACGCGCAAGGCACTTACGACGACACCCACTGAATCGTCAACGGGGGTGGGGTGGGTCAGAAGAGCTGGCCGAGGTAGAACTCGGCGCCCTGGTCGTCGGCGCAGCGGGCGGTGACGCCGTAGGGTGCGCGCTGGGGTTCGTCGATGACCCGACCACCCGCATCTCGTACACGCTCGACCGCCGCTTCCACGTCGTCGGCGATCCACATCGGCACCGCGACCGACGTGTCGGCACCGCCGCCGATGCCGATCTGCGGGCGGACGTCGTCGACCTCCCAGCCGTCGTCGATGCGCCCGGGATGGAACTCCCATCCGAGCACGCTGCCGTAGAACGCCCGCAGACGGGCGCTGTCGGGAGTGAGCACGGTCAGGTACGACATCTCGCCGATGCCTCGCGGGTGTTGCGGCGGTCGCGGCGCCGCCGGGTCCGGCACGTGCACCGAGAATCGGACTCCTTGATCGTCGACGGCGTCGAGTACCCGAGCGCCATCACTCGACACCTCGTCGATGCTGCCGACCGCACCGCCGGCGGCGATGATCGCCTCACGCGCCGACCCGAAGTCGTCGACGGCGTACACGCAGTACAAGGTGTTGTTCCCGTAGTCGCCGGCCTCGGAAATGCCCAGGCGGTGACCAAGGTTGGTGACCTGGCGGCTCGCCGGGTCGTACTCCCAGCCGAGGACTGCGCGATAGAAGCGCGCGGCCCGCGCGGCGTCCGGCGTCTGCAAGGACATGTAGACGAGGTCGCCCTGCGCAATACGGTCCGACGCTGCGACAGCGCTCTTCGACGGTCCCGTCAGCATCCACCGATGTCCGAACGGATCGATGATGGTGCCGGTCCGATTTCCGTAGCCCTCGTAGGGTTCCCGCGTCACCGACGCACCGCCACGTCCGGCCCGCGCGACCGCTGCGTCGGTATCGTCAACGGCCAGCATCAGACTCACCGAGACATGCCCGGGAGTCGGTGCACGCAAACCCATGTCGGCGAACTCGCCCGCGAGATAGACCACGCCGCCGCCCATCTCGAGCTCGGCATGCCCGATGGTGCCGTCCTCCATGACGATCGGCTCACCACGGAGTCGGGCGTCGAGATTGGCGACATACCAGTCGATCGCCGCACGGGCGTCGGCGACGGTCAGGTAGGGCAGTGCTCCCGGCCGTTCGACGACCGGCTCGGATTGAGTTGGTGCTGAAACTGTTTCGACGGTCGTGCTCATGATGACTCCTTCGGGTAGGGTCGCGCCGCGACGGAGGCGATCACGCAACGCGTCAGCGAATGCGGCGTCCGGCGCGACCGGGTCGTCGAATCCGCTGTCGACACCGCGCAGGATGCGCAGCGGATCGCCGCTGGTGTCGGGGAACTCGGTGTTGTTCATGCGTGACCTCCTCTCCGGCTCGATTGGAATTCGTTCTCCGGGTAGGCGGCGCGGAATGCGCGCTTTGCCCGGGTGAGCAGTGCCTCGGTGGCGCCGACGGTGCGGTCGAGGATCTGCGCGCAATCGGCGACCGGGAGATCGTCGACGTAGCGCAACGTCAGCACCGCGCGGTGGGCCGGTCCGAGGGTCGCCAGGGTGTGATGGGCGACCATCCGATCCAGATGGGCATCCCAGTCGTCATCCGTCGTCTCGGGCAACTCGTCCACCGGCTCCGGTGTGCGTCGCATCCGCCGCCAGTGGTCGGCCAGCTTGTGCCGCGCGATCCCGATCAGCCAGGGCGTCGACGGCACCGCCGACGCATCTCTGCGCACGGTGTCCATCGCGGCGAGGAAGGTCTCGGAGGTCACGTCCTCGGCGACCGCGCGGTCGGCGCAGCGCCGCACGACGTAGCCGTACACCGAGGGAAGTGCCTCGTCGTAGACCGATAGCAGCGCATCAGCACCGCCGGATTGACCGCTCACACCCTTATCGTCGTTCGTGGGGCCCAAAACCCGACGCCCTTCGCGCAAGTTTTTTCGTCAGGGCCGACGCGGCACCTGCCGTGCGCTGATCTCGACCACGGCGTCGACCACGGCCTGCGGACGGTCCATCGCGACAAAGGTGCGCGATCGGGGTACCTCGGTGAAGGTGGCGTCGGCGAAGACCGACGCCAGACGGCGGCCGAGTTTCGGCCGGAACGCGCGATCGGCGGTGCCCCAGACGACGGACACGGGTACCGCGACCTTCGACAATCGAGGCGTGATCGCGGCCAGTTCGGACGAGTCGATGGCGCGCAGGAAGGCGGCGAGGTCGTCGCGGATTCGTTCGTCGCTGCGCAACGGATCGAGGATCGACGCGGACAGCTCGGGATCGGGGTCGGTGACGAGCAGTCCGAAGCCGGCGATCGAATGGCGAAGCGCCGTCGAACGGTGCAGGAGCCCGACGAGCCGTTTGGTGAGGCCGGGCCGGGTCAGCAGGGCGAAGACGACAGGATACGGCTGCGGCGGAAACTGTTCGAACGCATCGCAATTGGTGAACACTACGCGGCCGGCGAAATCCGGGTCCTGATCCAGTGCGAACTGGCAGAGCGCGCCGCCGGTGTCGCAGCCGACAAGTGTCGGGCTCGTCAATCCCATTGCGCCCACGAACTCACGGATCAACCGCGCCGCCCCCGACGGAGTGCGATCGGCGTCGGGCCCCCAAGGGATGTGATGCGCGCCGAGGGTGAAAGTTGGTGCATAACAACGGAATCCGGCGTCGGCCAAGCTCTGGGCGGCATCGGTCCACATACGACCGTCGACCACCACGCCGTGTACGAACACCACCGGTGGATGCGGCGAGTCCTCTGGTCCGAAGGTTTCGTATTCGATGGTTGCCGTGGCGAGTTCGATGGTCGGCATGGTGGCCTCCGTCGTAGGCTTGATGAGTTCATTTACAAACACTCGGTATGAAAGTTACGTACAAGCTGTATGAAAGTCAACCGTCGGACGCAGGCAGAGCGCACCGCCGCGACCCGTGCCGCCCTCGTCGAGGCCGGCCGCGAACTCTTCGGCGAACACGGTTACGCCGACGTCGGAACTCAGGCGATCGTCGAGCGCGCAGGCGTCACACGTGGTGCGCTCTACCACCAGTTCGACGACAAGAAGGGCCTGTTCACCGCGGTATTCGACGAGCTCGAGCAGGAAGTTGTCGCGCTGTGCGCCGAGTCCATGGCAGAACTCGCGCCGACCGATCCGATCGCGGCTCTCAAGGTCGGCGTTCGGGCGTTTCTCGAGGTGTTCGCCGAACCCGTCCGACACCGCATCGGGCTCGTCGACGCGCCCGCGGTCCTGGGCTGGCAGGAGTGGCGAGCGCGGGGGGAGCAGTTCGGTTTCGCGCTCCTAGAAGGACTGATCCGGACCGCCATCGAGCTCGGGCAGGTGGCCGAACAGCCCACCCGCCCCATCGCGCATGTGGCCATCGGCGCGCTCGACGAGTCGGCGCTCTACGTCGCCGCCGCCGACGATCGGGAGCAGGCCACCGAGGAGATGCTCGTCGTGATGGATCGCATCATCGACGCGTTCGTGGTCTGATTGCTCAGCGTTCCAAGCTCTTTCGGTCCCACCCGCCCAGATCCGCGGCGATCTCGTAGGTGCTCTGCAGGAAGTCGAGCAGCACTGCGTCGGGATCGTCGGCTTCTCGAACCGCGGTGTAGGGCAACAGGAATTCGCCGAGGCCGGCGTCGAAATAGGCCGACGACGGCGCCACCGGAGCGGCCGTGAAGCCCTCGGGTTCCGGATAGGCGTAGGAGTAGAAGTAACCCTCGCCGTCGGGGCCGGGCCAGTAGCCCGCGCTCGACACCTCGTGCGAGTAGGCCTCCCACATCACCTCTGGGCCGCAATTCGGTGCTCCGCCAGGGTGTTTGGGGGCTTCTCGGCCGGAGAATCGTGTCACCGCGAGATCGGCTGCGCCCCAGAAGAAGTGGGACGGACTGACCTTACCGATGAAGCGCGCGCGAAAGATCTCGAAGACCCGGTCGATCTGAACCAGCGCAAGCCAGAAGCGATGGACGGCGTCTGGGTCGTAGGCCACATGCTCCCGGTCCTCGTCGAAGGCGATCGCGCCCGGGATCTCGACCGGCATTTCCCATATCTCCGTCGATAACCCGAGATCGTCGAGCATCGCCATGACATCTCGGTAGAAGTCGGCCACCGGTCGCGACTCCAGCTTCAGCGATCGCTTCTCACCCGACGTCGTCGACACCACCAATTGGTGGTCGATCAGATCGAAGTCCATCTGGAAAGACGTGCTGCCGTGCGGGATCAGTGCGGTGGTGAGGCCGCGCGCCGTCACATACAGCGTCACATTCCACCAGTGACTCATGCGCGGAGTGTTGACCATGCGCACCTTGCCGACGATCTGCGTCATCAGCTGAAAAGTGTCGCGAGTGTCGGTCCACTCGGCGACGGGGATCTCGGGCCACGCGGAGTTCGTCTTGGATGTCATCGTGGAAGAGCACCTCCTGGTTGCTTGAATTCGATCGTCGCATTCCGATGAGTTCTCCGGTCCGGAACGGTCAGCACTGACATGGCTACCGCAGCGATCAACTCCATGCTCCTGTCCAGCGACGACCCCACCCGCCTCGCGCAGTGGTACGCCACCGCCTTCGAGGCGAAAGTGGAGTCCACCCCCGGCGACGACGGCTATCAGGTGGTCGCGCTCGACGGCTTCTACCTGATGTTCGACAAGCGCGACGACGTGTCCGGGCCCAACCCCGGCGGCGCGCGAGCCATCCTCAACGTCGAGGTCGACGATCCGAGCGCAACCGCGAAACGGCTCGACGAACTCGGCGCCGTGTGGGTGAGTCCGCTCGAGGGCCCGCGACGGCAATCTCTTCGGCACCGTCGAAGATCCCGACGGCAACTGGCTGCAGATCCTGCGCCTCTCCGACGAGAGCGAAGCCCAGATGAGCGAGCCGAACCTGGCATTCAGTGGTTTCGCCGTGGGCGACCTCGAGGCCGCGGAAACGTTCTATCGGGACGTGCTCGGCATGCGGGTGCTGCGCTTCCCGATGGGCGTGCTCGGCATTCGTATCAACCGGCAGACGACGGTCATGGCCTACCCCAAGCCCGACCACACGCCGGCCGGCTACACGATGCTCAACCTCCCGGTCGACGACCTCGACAAGGCGGTCGACGAACTCGCCGCCCAGGGCGTCGAGTTCCTGCGCTACGACGGCTTCGACCACGACGAGCGCGGGATCGTCCGGTCGGGCGAACACGGCGGACCCGACATCGCGTGGTTCACCGACCCGTCGGGCAACGTCATCGCGGTACTGCACGGCTGACGCTGCGGATCTCGGGGCGGAGAACCGATCCGTTCGCTCTGGGCGTATCAGATGGGGAACACCGCGCTGGCCTGGGCGGTTGTATGAGCCAGATCCCCGCCGCACCCGGTGTTCGACGTCATCTGGACAGACGTTGACTGTAGGTGTACACCCGACGACCACTAGAGTGGAACCAGGCTGGTCGACGTGTCAGTGCACCATGTCACACCCACGGCGGCCGGGGCGCTAGCAATGTGAGGGAGAACAATGTTCGAACGGTTCACCGACCGCGCGCGACGGGTTGTGGTTCTGGCCCAAGAAGAGGCGCGGATGCTCAACCACAACTACATCGGAACCGAGCACATCCTGCTCGGTCTCATCCACGAGGGCGAGGGCGTGGCCGCCAAGGCCCTCGAGTCGCTCGGGATCTCCCTGGAAGGTGTCCGCAGTCAGGTCGAGGAGATCATCGGCCAGGGACAGCAGGCGCCGTCGGGACACATCCCGTTCACTCCGCGTGCCAAGAAGGTCCTCGAGCTGTCGCTGCGTGAGGCGCTGCAGCTCGGCCACAACTACATCGGCACCGAGCACATCCTGCTCGGCCTCATCCGCGAGGGCGAGGGCGTTGCCGCCCAGGTGCTGGTCAAGCTCGGCGCCGACCTCAACCGGGTCCGCCAGCAGGTCATCCAGCTGCTGAGCGGTTACCAGGGCAAGGAGCCGCAGGAGGCGGGCACCGGCGGTCGCAGCAGCGAGTCCGGCACCCCGTCGACCTCGCTCGTGCTCGACCAGTTCGGTCGCAACCTGACCGCTGCCGCCGGCGAGGGCAAGCTCGACCCGGTCATCGGCCGCGAGAAGGAAATCGAGCGGGTCATGCAGGTGCTGAGCCGCCGCACCAAGAACAACCCGGTCCTCATCGGCGAACCCGGCGTCGGCAAGACCGCCGTCGTCGAGGGTCTCGCGCAGGCCATCGTCAACGGCCAGGTGCCGGAGACGCTCAAGGACAAGCAGCTCTACACCCTCGACCTCGGGTCGCTGGTGGCCGGCAGCCGCTACCGCGGTGACTTCGAGGAACGCCTCAAGAAGGTGCTCAAGGAGATCAACACCCGCGGCGACATCATCCTGTTCATCGACGAGCTGCACACGCTCGTCGGCGCGGGTGCTGCCGAGGGCGCGATCGACGCCGCGTCGATCCTGAAGCCGAAGCTGGCCCGTGGCGAGCTGCAGACCATCGGTGCGACCACTCTCGACGAGTACCGCAAGTACATCGAGAAGGACGCCGCCCTCGAGCGCCGGTTCCAGCCGGTGCAGGTCGGCGAGCCGTCGGTGGAGCACACCATCGAGATCCTCAAGGGTCTGCGCGACCGTTACGAGAGCCACCACCGTGTGTCCATCACCGACGGTGCACTCGTGGCCGCGGCGACGCTGGCCGACCGCTACATCAACGATCGGTTCCTGCCGGACAAGGCGATCGACCTCATCGACGAGGCCGGCGCACGCATGCGCATCCGCCGGATGACCGCACCGCCAGACCTGCGCGAGTTCGACGAGCGCATCGCCGACGCCCGCAAGGAGAAGGAAAGCGCGATCGACGCGCAGGACTTCGAGAAGGCGGCCAGCCTGCGCGACAAGGAGAAGACCCTCGTCGCCGAGCGTGCCGAGCGCGAAAAGCAGTGGCGCAGTGGCGATATGGACGTCGTGGCCGAGGTCGACGACGAGCAGATCGCCGAGGTTCTGGGCAACTGGACCGGTATTCCGGTGTTCAAGCTCACCGAGGAGGAGACCACCCGTCTGCTCCGCATGGAGGACGAGCTGCACAAGCGGATCATCGGCCAGGAGGACGCGGTCAAGGCCGTGTCCAAGGCGATCCGCCGCACGCGTGCCGGCCTGAAGGACCCCAAGCGTCCGTCGGGTTCGTTCATCTTCGCCGGACCGTCGGGTGTCGGTAAGACCGAGCTCTCCAAGGCGCTGGCGAACTTCCTGTTCGGCGAGGACGACGCGCTCATCCAGATCGACATGGGCGAGTTCCACGACCGCTTCACCGCGTCGCGTCTGTTCGGTGCCCCTCCCGGGTACGTCGGCTACGAAGAGGGCGGCCAGCTCACCGAGAAGGTGCGCCGCAAGCCGTTCTCGGTGGTGCTGTTCGACGAGATCGAGAAGGCGCACTCGGAGATCTACAACACGCTGCTGCAGGTGCTCGAGGATGGTCGTCTCACCGACGGTCAGGGCCGCACGGTCGACTTCAAGAACACCGTGCTGATCTTCACCTCGAACCTCGGCACCAGCGACATCTCCAAGGCGGTGGGCCTCGGCTTCACCAAGGGTGCCGACTCGCAGTCGAACTACGAGCGGATGAAGCTCAAGGTCAACGACGAGCTCAAGAAGCACTTCCGGCCCGAGTTCCTCAACCGTATCGACGACGTCATCGTCTTCCATCAGCTGACTCAGGACGAGATCATCCAGATGGTCGACCTGATGATCGCCCGCGTCGAGACGCAGCTGAAGAACAAGGACATGGCTCTCGAGCTGACCGACCGGGCCAAGGGACTGCTCGCCAAGCGCGGGTTCGACCCGGTGCTCGGTGCCCGGCCGTTGCGTCGCACCATCCAGCGTGAGATCGAGGACCAGCTCTCGGAGAAGATCCTCTTCAACGAGATCACCGCGGGTCAGATCGTGCTGGTCGACGTCGAAGGCTGGGACGGCGAGGACGACGGTGAAGATGCCAAGTTCACCTTCACCGGTTCGGAGAAGCCGCGCGCGGTGCCCGACGCCCCTGTCGAGCTGACCAAGGCCGCCGACGGCGGGTCCGACGCGAGCTGACCTACGAGTTCAACCAACGACGGCGGCGTCACCTGATGGGTGGCGCCGCCGTCGTCGTTGACCGGGCGTCCCAAACCGTTGACCGGGCGTCGAGTGCACCCATCGCTCCCTCAGGAGTCTCTACCGCTCCCTGAGGTGCTCGAGGCGCTAGCCGAGAGCCTCGAAGGGCTAGTGAGACAGGGTAATTGGTTGACCAGGTAGCAGCCGTCACCAGGCCTTCGAGGCTCCTCGACTTCGAGACGCTCCATGCTCGTACCTCGCACGGGGCTCCTCAGCCCGGCGGCTAGCGCTCGTCGCACCTCAGGCAGCGGAATCTGAGGCCCAGATGCAAACCCTCCACGGATCCACGCTCAGGGAGCGGATGGGCTCGCCAACGCCGCGATTCACGATCGACGGAACGCTCGTTCGGTCATCGAGTAGGTTGTGTGGGTGCCATCACGTACCGAGAATTCCGACATCCCACCCGTCATCGTCGAACGCGACGGCGAGATCGCGATCTTCCGCCTCAATCGCCCTGATCGTCTCAACGCGTTCACCATGCAGATGGGGCAGGCGCTGATCGACGCCTTCGACGAGACCGACGCCGACGACTCGGTGCGGGCGGTCGTGCTGACCGGGAACGGCCGGGCCTATTGTGCCGGAGCCGATCTCGGCGGTGGCGCCGACACCTTCGACGCGTCGTCGGTCACCGACGAGGTCCCGCCCGACGAGGGCGGCCGACTCTCGTTGCGGATTTTCCGGTCGCTCAAGCCGGTCGTGGTGGCGGTCAACGGTCCGTCCGCCGGGGTCGGCGTGACCATGACCCTGCCGGCCGACGCGCGCATCGCATCCGACGACGCGAAGTTCGGATTCGTCTTCGCCGCACGAGGATTGGTGCCCGAGGCGGCGTCGAGCTGGTTTCTGCCCCGGTTGGTCGGATTGCCGACCGCTCTCCGGTGGACGATGGGCGCCACGATGGTGTCGGTCGACGAGGCGCTCGAACATGGACTGATTCAGCAGGTCGTACCGAAGGACGAGGTGCTCGCGACGGCCATCGCGGTGGCCCGTGAGATGACCGCCAACAGTGCTCCCGTCTCCGTCGCGCTGACGCGACAGTTGTTGTGGCGCATGGCCGGTGCGCCGTCCCCGGTGGATGCGCACGTCGCCGATTCGAAGGCGATCTACTACCGCGGTCAGTCGGCGGATGTCTACGAGGGGGTGACGGCGTTCTTGGAGAAGCGCCCCCCGAACTTCCCGATGTCGGTCGCCAAGGACCTGCCGGACATCTGGTCGTGACCAGCGCCACCCCATGCGGTTCGGGGGAGTTGTCGGGATAGGGCGTCGGCGATATGTGACACTGGCGGGATGAGTCGTCACCGGTGGTCGCACGCTGCGGTCGTCGTGGCATCCGTGATTGCGGCGGCGGCGGTGATGATTCCCGGTTCAGCGGTGATGCCCGAGCCGAGTTACCCGGTGCGGTCCACCGCGTCGGGTTCGGACACCCCGGTCCTGTCTGTCTTCGCGCTGAGCAAGTACGTGGCGCTGGGAAGTTCCTACGCGGCAGGCCCGGAGGTGCGCGGCCTGCGGACCGTGTGCCAACGATCGGCCGACAACTACCCGCATCAGGTCGCAGACGCCACCGACATGCGTTTGTCGGATGTCTCCTGCAGTGGTTCGCGGACGTCCAACATCCTGCGGGTGCCGCAGCGCTCGCTGCGCGAGCCGCAGATCGCCGCGGTCACGCCCGACACCCGCCTGGTCACGATCACCACCGGCGGCAACGACCTCGACTACATGTCCAGGCTGCTCGCCCTCAGCTGCGCGAACGTCGACATTGCGCGCATTCATCCGTTGACTGCGAAGAGCTGCACCCGGCCTCACTCGGTTCGTTCCGATCCGACGCCGCAGGCCTATGTCGCCGTCGAGCGGGCCATCGTCGAGACCGTGGCGGCTGTCCGGGCGCGTGCCCCGCGTGCCGTCGTCGTACTCGTCGACTATGTGCCGGTGCTCGGGCGTGACGACCGGACCTGCCCCGGGTTGCCGCTGACTCCCGCGCAGGTGGCCTCGACACGCCAGGTGTACGACGCCATGACCGCCGCGACCGCCCGCGCAGCTGCGGCGTCGGGCACCATCCTGGTCCGCGCGTCCAAAGCCGGCGTCGATCACGGTGTCTGTTCGAAGACTCCCTGGGTGAACGGCTTCGGCCAGGGTGGCGTGTCCTATCACCCGAACGCCCGAGGCAAGGCGGCGGTGGCCGACCTCGTGTTGGCGACGCTGAGTCAGCCCTCGACGGTGACCGACTTCTTGGCGCGCGGTGTCGTGGTATCTGCACCGGTGCCGTCCCGGTCGCCCTTACCGTCGCGGTAACGCCGCCAGAACACCGCAACCGCGGAAACGACGAGCAGTGCGGCGGTGGCGATGATCAGGTTCCCGGTGAGCGGCTCGATCACCAGGCGAACGGCGACGCCGATGCCGATCGCGACGATGCCCACGATCAGCGACCGTCCCGCGTTCTGCTGACGCCAGTCGAGCCGGTTGCGGCCGGTGGTGATGAGGCTGATCGGGCTCCGACGCAGCACCTCGACGATGAACACCGTCAGGACGACTGTGCCGAGGAACGACAGCAGCAGCAGCGGCCAGGGCGCGGAACCGGCGTGTTCCCGGATGATCGGCATCAGCGCGCTCAGCGCGAGGGCATGGGCGAGGTAGATGCCGAAGGACCGGTCGGCGGCGGTGCGCATGAACCCGTCGGCCACCGATCCGGGGCGTCGACGATCCTGCCAGAGCGTTCCCAGGCAGTAGAGGATCAAGATCACCGCGATATAGGCGAAGACGTTGTGCACGAGGAACACGTTGGACGCGCGTTCGATGCTGATACCCAGGTCGACCTGATTGACGAAGTACACGATGGTCGCCGCGATCACCGCGATACCCGCGGGAATGATCACCTTGCGCCACTTGACCATGAAGGCCTGGAACGCGGGGTAGTGCATCGCCGCGACGCAGCCGGCGAGATTGAAGAACTGGTACGGGATGATCGTCGCGACGAGATGCTTCGACAGCGCCGTGTGCACCCCGGCCGGGATGAACTGCATGGGTGGGCTGGTCATCGCATAGATCAGCCAGAGATGGAAAGCGAAGCTCGCGGCGAGCAGGTAGCGGTGATAGCCCCACGTGCGGCGGAGCACCCACAGAATGCCCGGGAACACCAGGTAGATCTGCATGCTCACCGACAGGAAGTACAGGTGGTACCAGGCGTTTCCGGTGATCAGGTCGTAGCAGATCGATTTGACCGCCAACGTGATGGACTCGGCGGATTCGAAGTTCGACGCCACGTTCGACCAGCCGCCGACCAGGTAGCGGCCATAGACCCAGTAGAAGAGGCTCCAGGTGACGAACGGGAGTCCGATCAGCTTGTAGCGGCGACGCCAGAACGTCAGCGGCTTCAGCTCGCGGTCGCGGTACTGATACGTCAGGACGAAACCGGTGAGCGCGAAGAACGAGTACCGGGTGTAGCGCATCATCAGGCCGACCGCACCGGTCGACATGTTCACGATGTGCGGGATGTTGAGGATGACGTGGTCGAGGATGACCGACGCAAAGGTCACCAGACGGACGAAGTCGATCTGATAGAGGTGCTTGTCGGGCTTGCGTGTTTTGGCCGCCGGTTTGGGGTCGTCTCGCTCGTCGGGGTCGAGGTAATCCTCGGTGACCGTTGCGGGTCGCTCGGTAACGATGATCGCCTCCACTCCGTGCCGATCCCGGCCGGTTCTCGGTCCGGGTCCCGCGCAGAGGGTACTCCCACTACCTGTGAGGATCACGTTGAGTGACGTGCGACACGTCGACTCGTTGCTACACAGGCCCGGCGTTGCTCGCGATCGCGAACACCACGGGCACCAGTGCGACCTCGAGAACACATCCGATCAGGGCGAACGGAAAGGCCAGGCGTCGCGCGCGTCCTCGCGCGTTGATGACCAAGGGAAACGCCAACAGCAGCACGAGGCTGCCGACCGCGGCCGTCCAGATCGCCGCATCGATCCACCGGGGACTCCCGCACGCCTCGTAGGCGCACGCGTCGGTCCCGAAAGTCGTGAGAACGGACAGGCCAAAGACGCCGACGGCCAGCAGCACGTGGCAGAACCAGATCACGATCGACGCGGTCAGGTCCACAACGCGCCGCGGGCGCTCGTCGGTCATGCCTCGACGATAGGTCGCGCGGGCATCCGACCGGAGAAATTCACTTGGCTCTGACCCGCACGTCGCACTACCGTCACCCGTTGCGGCGACTATCGTCGTCGGTAAGACATGAAACCCGACCCCAGCGAGAGGAGGTGGCGCACATGACCATCGTCGGAACCCGGAGCTATCGGGACCGCGAACCCGGTCACGGACTCACGTGTACCGCATTGCGCCCCGTCCCGAGCGCCAAGGATCTCGGGATCGTCATTCCAGGCTGATCCCGAATCGTTGGCGCACCGACCAGTTCGCCATCGTCTCGAGGAGAAGCCATGACCATCTTCGTCACCAACGCCGGATTACAGATCCTGGCGCGCGTCACCTGGCGCCGCGCGGCGGTGCTGCTGACCACCGAGGTGGCCCGAAACGTCGAGGGAACCCCGGTGATCCGGGTGGTGCATTCGCCGACGCTCACGCTCCCGATCCACAAGGTGGTCGCGATCAAGCGCAACGCCTACCGTCCGTTCGCCGGGAAGTCGATGGACTCCTACGCGTCGTCGCCGACGATCCTGCGGCGTGACCAGTGGATCTGCGCGTACTGCGAAGGTCCGGCCGACACCGTCGACCACATCGTGCCGGTGTCGCGCGGTGGGAGAAGCACGTTCGGCAACCTGGTTGCCGCATGCCGGTCGTGCAACGGTTTCAAGGCCGACCGGACCCCGCGCGAGGCGGGCATGGCACTACGCCATGCGCCGTTCGTCTACGACCCGTGGGCGGCGGACCAGAAAGAGGTCTGGGAGCTGTTCACCCTGCGGTGGAAGACCGACTGACTCTCACGTCGGCAACGGTTCGGCGTTGCGCGCCTTGAGCATCAGGGTCATCTGTCCGATCTCGTTGCCCTGATCGCCGATCATGGTGAGCGCCCACTGTTGGGTGGCCGTGCTCGCGCGGTCGTCGTTGAAGGCGTCCCGCGCCATCTCCTGGCCGCCGCGGTGGTGTCGGATCATCAACTGCAGGAAGTAGATCTCCGCTGCCCGGCCGGTCAGTGTCGACAGCCGACCGAGTTCGTCGACGCTGGCCAGGCCGGGCATGGGTGGTTGGTCGGTCGCGGGTCCCGAATGTTCCTGCGACGCAGCATGTCCGTGCGACCCATGGTCGGTGTGGCCCATCCACGACATCGGCGTGTCCGACGTGAGTGGCTCGCCCCACCATTGCAGCCAGCCACGCAGGGTTGCCGTTTCCGTGCTCTGCGTGAGCACCATGCGGTCGGCGAGTACGCGGATCTCGGCGCCGACGCCGGGCAGCCCGGACACGGTGCGTGACATCAGAATTGCCTGGTCGTGGTGGGTCGACATGTCCTGGGCGAATCCGACGTCGACGGTGCTGGGCGCATCGGAATCGCTGTGCCGGGACTGCTGCCAGGCCGCGCCTGCCACCGCGCCGATCGCCAGGATCAGCACAGCGACCGAGGCGGCCGCGGCAATCCGAAGCGCGCCCGACCATCGTGATGCGCTCATCCGATCGTCGAATCCTGGTTTGGCGGTGGCGTATACACGCGCGGGCTCAGCTGCAGGGTGTAGAAGCCACCGTCGGCGCAGGTGGTCCAGATCTGGTTGCCGCGCCATTCGGGCGGCGAAAAGCACCAGTCGGTGGCCATGTCGCCGCCGACGACCATCCCGGTGCGCGGACCGATCATCTCCGGCAACGACACCTTGCCGTGCAGGATTGCCATCCCCAGACTCAGGAATTCGACGGCCGGCACGCCCGAGATCGAGCCGAGTACGTGCGGCGAGTTGGGGAGGTCGGCAATCGTGGCGTTCTTCTGCGCCGGCGGATTGTAGTAGCCGATCTCCCTGATGCTCTTGATGTTTCGGATGTCGAAGACGCGGATGCCCGATGACTCCCACGAGCAGGCGAGTGCGGTTGGGTCGGCCGGACGGTCGACGGTGCAGTAGTGCGGATTGCTGTTGAAGACGCTGCCGCCCATGCCCGACCGGAAGTTGGTGTCGAGGTTCTTCGGGAGGTTGATCTCGAGTTTGATCTGAGCGGCGTAATCGGGCCGGTTGGGGCGGGTGACGTTGAAGAACTTGACTCCGCCGGAACCGAGTTCGTCGACCGTGACGATATAGGGCACACCGCGATAGGTGACCGGGATGGTGTGTTGGTTCACCTGTCCGTCGGGCCACAGGTACGTCGCGATGCTCGGTACCTGCGGATAGGGTGCCCGACGCTGGATCGCGCGGGTGTCGAGGATGTTGATCCCGAGTCCGTTGGAGATGTACATCCGGTTCCCGTCCGGCGTCATGCCGAAGCCGTGGCCCAGGAATCCGTGCAGGCCCTGCCAGATGACCCGAGGGACAGCGGGATTGGAGATGTCGATGGCCGACAGGTGGCCGGGCCAGATCCCCGACGCCCAGTACGTACGACCGTCGGGCGAGAACCCACCCTCATGGGAGGTGAAGGGTAGCGGGGTCGACACGCCCGGCCCGCGGTTGAGCAGACGCGGATGTTCGCAGTCGGAGATGTCGTAGACGGCGAAGAAGCCGCCACCCCACAGCAGAGGAACCGAGGTCGCCGCCAGCAGCTTGCGTTTCTTGTTGACCTTCAACGTCTCCCACGTGCCGCCGCGCATCGCGGGATCGGTGAGCGACCCGACGACGCGCGGCCGGGCGGGGTTCGACGCGTCGACCACCTGCACACCCGGCTGTCGGACAAAGTTGTTGCCGGGGAACAGACTTCCCGTGTAGCTGCAATGCTCGAAGGTGGCCGACACGATGCCACCACCCGCACCGCGCACGTTGCCGACCTTGGTCATGTTGCAGCGATAGCCGCGTCGGCTGCGGCCGGAGTTTCGGTCCTCCGCACTCACGTCGCCCTGTAGTCCGGGTTCGGGCAGCGAGCCCGGGCCGCACTCGGCCTTGGGGACGGAGACCTCGGAGATGTCGGGGAAGTAGTGGGTACTTGCGTGGGCGGGTGTCGCCGTCAGCGCGGTCGCCACCAGCGCGGCACCGACTATCAGTATCGCCACTGAACGCAGCACGCGCGGTCCGCGCCTACGCAACAAGGATGTGTTTGTGCGATTCCCCATCGAATCCCCCGGTACTCGCCCGCCGTGATCCAAGTCACCTTACTGAGCGGTCGGGTCGACCGGACGCAATTGGGAGAATTGGATGGTCAGTTGACCAACTGGCCGCGCACCCAGTCCAGATTCGCCTGCATGCCACGACGCCAGTCATCCATGCGCCGGGCGATGATGCGTCCTTCCAGATGCGGGTTCGCCTCGATGGCCTGCGACAACCGTGACGGTCCCGGACCAAGGCGGGCCCACTGCCGCACGATCGCACCCTTCGACGACGCGTCGACCTCGAACGCCCAGGTGGACCACGGCTCACCTTGGGGCCCACCCGCGGTCCAGACCCAGCGTCGTCCCGGCTCGACCTCGACGATCTCGCATTCGGCAGTCCACGTGCCGAGTCCTTCTGCGGAGTTGGTGCCGCGAAAGCGCGCCCCGACCACGATCTCGGCGGGCTCGCCGACCCACTCCGCCGACACCAGTTCACCGTCGGCCTGCGTCGGAAGCGCGATGTCGGCGACGATGTCCCACACGCGTTCGACGGTGCATCCCTCGATCAGTTCGGACACCTCGACGGTCGGTGCATCGCGATAGCGCATGCTGCGAATCCTCTGTTCGATGTACGGCGGGCCTACAGCTTCACATGTGCTGCAGGCGAGCCGGTTTCCGGGTCCGTGTCCGATACATCAGGAGCGCCATCGCGGCGGCAGCGAAGCAGGCGGCCGCGCCGACGCCGAGTGCGACGCGCGCACCGGCATACTCGCTGACCGCACCGATGATGGGTCCGCCGATCGGCGTCGACCCCATGAAGGCGACCGACCACAACGCCATCACCCGTCCGCGCATCTGGGGCTCGGATTCGAGCTGCAGGGTGGCGTTGCCCGTCGACATGAACGACACGCTGAGCCAACCGACGAAGAAGAGGGCGATGATCGCCAGCCACAGGGTCGGTGCCAGCGCGGTGAGTGCGATGGTGACGCCGAATCCGAAGGCGGCGAAGGTCAAGGTCCGCAGGCCCGTGGTGCCCCGCGCCGCGACGACCAGCCCGCCGATCACCGCGCCGATCCCCATCGACGACGTCATGAACCCGAACGCCTGCGGCCCTCCGTCGAACACCTCGCTCGCCGCGACGGGCAACGACACCGGGAACTCGTAGGCCAGCGTTCCGACGATCGCCATCATCACCAGCGGCACCCACAGTGTCGGGCGTCCGCCGACATACCGGAGCCCTTCGCGGAGCTGGCCTTTGGCGCGCGCCACCGGCTGTTCGTAGGTGATCTCGGAAGTGCGCATGACCAGCAGCGACACCACGACCGCGACAAAGCTGGCCGCGTTGATGGCGAAGCACCAGCCGGCGCCGACCGCCGCGAGGATGACGCCCGCGGTGGCCGGCCCGACGGCTCGCGCCGCGTTCACCAGCACCGAGTTCAGCGTGACCGCGTTGCGGATGAGGTCGTGGCCGACGATCTGGTGGATGAATGCCTGGCGTGCCGGATTCTCGAAGGCGTTGTTGAGTCCGAGCAACACCGCAAGGATCGCGATCTGCCAGACCTGCACCCAGCCGCCGAGCGCGAGCGTCGCGAGGATGGCGGCGAGGATCCCCATGACCGACTGCAGCGCGATCATCAGCTTGCGTCGATCGACGCGGTCGGCGACCACCCCCGCGTACGGCCCGAGGAGCAGCACCGGCAGTGCTTGCAACGCGACGATGATCCCGAGGATCGACGCCGAACCGCTGAGCGTCAGCACGAGCCACGCCTGCGCGGTGGCCTGCATCCACGTCCCGATCAGCGACAGCGCCTGACCGCCGAAGTAGAGGCGGTAGTTGTGACTGGCCAACGACGCGAACACCGCGTTGCGCGGGAGTTCGGGCGTGGTCATTATTTCGATGGTAGTTCGCACTCCGAACCGTCCACCGCTGCCTGAGGCCCTCCCGCTGCCTGACGAGCGAACGCGACCCTCCCGCTGCCTGACGAGCGAACGCGACCCTCCCGCTGCCTGAGGTGCGAGGAGCGCAAGCCGCCGGGTTGAGGAGCGACGAGGGAGCGAAGCGACCCGACGCGTCTCGAAACCGACGAGCCTCGAAGGCCCTGGCGACGCGTCTCACCAGGTCCTTCGAGGCTCTCGGCTAGCGCCTCGAGCACCTCAGGGAGCGGTAGTTACTCGGTGCTGCTGTTCGCGGTACACCTTCAGCTCACGCCCGCACCCCGACCCAGCTGCGCGATTCCCGCCCCGACCAGTTGGCGAGCTGCTCGGTCAGCCCGGCATCCGGTCGGGATTCGACAACCGGCCCGAACGGCACATCGTCGTCGTCGCGAATGTCGGCGGAGATGAACTGCTGAGCGACGGCTAGTGCGGGTGCGACGATCGCGGGACCGGCCTCGGCGTCGGCCCCGATCGCGACGGCCAGATCCCACCCGTGCACCAGGGTCTCGTTCACATAGCCCCAGAGCGCGCCCGCGCCCGGCACGGTGCCCCACGGGACGGTGACCATCGCGGACAGTCTGGCGTCGTCGGACCACAGCTCGATGGCGTGGGCGACGGTGTCGGCGTAGGTCTGCACGTCGTAGATGTCGGGGTAAGGGTTGATCGCGAAGATGTCGGCGCCGGCGGCGAGGCCTTCGGCGCGACGCGCGGTTCCGATCAGATGTGCGCACAGTGCGCGGACGTCGAATTCGGTGCATGGCGTCGGGTTGCCCAGTTGTTCGTCGGTGACCGTGCGCATGATGCCGGTGGTCCAGGCGGTGGCTGCGGCGTAGACGGGGCGGGGATCGGCGGGGCGGTTCATGACGTTCTCCTTCGGTTGGTGGCTGTCTCATGAACCAGTCAACGGCCAATACATGACACCTTCTGTCATGATTTCGAGGAGAATGTGAATCATGCGCGCCGAACGTCTACTCGCGGTCCTGATGCTGCTGAAAACGCACTCGCAGATGACTGCCGCGCAGATCGCCGCCGAGTTGGAGGTATCGGAGCGGACGGTACTGCGCGACATCGATGCGCTGTCGCTGTCGGGCGTGCCGGTCTACGCCGAACGTGGACGGCATGGCGGGTTTGCGCTTCTGCCGGGCTACCGCACCGACCTCTCCGGGCTCACCCTCGACGAGGCCCGATCGCTGGTCGCCGGCAGTGGGCGTATTGATTCGCCCGCCTTCGCGTCGGCGATGCGCAAGGTCGCCGCGTCGCTGCCGGAACAGTTCCGGGCGTCGGCGGTGCGTGCTGCACAGCGAATCCTGGTGCGGCCGGAGGGTTTTGTGCGTCCACCACAACAGCTCGACGCACTCGGGCCCGTCCAGCAGGCGGTCTTCGACGGTCGGCGCATCCGCGTGCGGTATCGCCGGCGCGGCGCCGACCACGCCGCCGAACGCGTCCTCGATCCGGTGGGACTGATCGTCGCCGGCGACACCTGGTATCTCGTTGCCGAGGTCGAGGGCAGCGAACGCATGTATCGGATGTCGCGCATGTCCGACGTCGAGATCCTCGACGAGCCTGCCAGACGGTCCGACGACGTCGACCTCGAAGAGATCTGGCAACGCCGGCGCGATGAGTTTCGCGCCGGGTTCACCGTCATCGGAGTGACGGTGCGGTGCTCGGAGCAGACGGCGAAGGTGCTGCGCGGGATCGCCGATGAACAGGGAACGCCGGTCACGGTTGAGGATGGTCGTATCGAGCTGACCTTGGGTTTTGTCGGAGAACGGCATGCGGTCAACGCCCTGTGGACCTTCGCCGCCGATGTCGAGGTGTGTGCGCCAGAAAGCGTGCGCGCGGCGGTCGTGGAACGCGTTCGCGCATTGGCCACGATGTATCTGTGACTGAGTAGTGTCGTTTCATGCCGCTCGCTGCCGTTGTGTCCGTTCCGATTCTGGCTGTTGCGGCCGTGATCGCCGCCGTCACCGTGTATCGGCGTACGCGAAGCCTGGTAGGCGCGTTGTTCACCGCCGGTGTTGCATGTGTTGTCGCCTATGGCGTTTTCATCTTTGTCTTGATGGCAGGACAGCCGAGCATGGACATCGAGTAGGTCGTCGAGTCCTGGTCGGCAGAGGCCGCATAGACGACACTCGGAGTGGTCGCTGACTCCGAAGAGTTCGGTGATTCGCGCTCTGAACTGCACATAAGCGTCCACCACCCCACCGCTCTCTGAGGTGCCCGAGGCGCCAGCCGAGGGATGCCTCGAAGGGCAGGTGAACGGGCCACGTCGGCGAGCCACC
The DNA here is from genome assembly GCF_040610755.1 of Gordonia sp. NPDC003585. NCBI lineage: Bacteria > Bacillati > Actinomycetota > Actinomycetes > Mycobacteriales > Gordoniaceae > Gordonia > Gordonia sp. NPDC003585. The sequence continues at coordinate 47,592 of NZ_JBEXMX010000042.1, forward strand.
GGACCACGGAGAGTAGGGAAGGTTCTTCCCCTACTTTCTGCCCCTGCTTGTTGAGTCGTCCGCGAGAAAATTCGCGGGGAGGACTCCAGGGATAGGGGACGAGTTTCTTC
>NZ_JBEXMX010000043.1:0-25990 GCF_040610755.1 Gordonia sp. NPDC003585
CCGCGGCGCAGACCCTTACGGAGGGGCTTCGCGTATCTCTGTCCGCCAGCTTTTCTATACATCTTCTTGGTGGGTAACCTCACCCCGGCTATACACAACCGGTATGGCGGCGGCCGCACCGGCCGCCACGACGCAGGCGCCGACGCTTGCCCACCCCGCGGCCGCGTAGCCGCCCAGCGCGAGCAGCGGCGCTGCCAACGCGGTACCGGCCACGACACCGACCGCCTCGGCCGCCCGCACGCGGCCGGCCACCCGCGCGTAGCTGCGTTCCTCGCCCAGTACCGCGAGTTCGTCGTAGAGCAGCGCCTGCGCGGTCCCCGACCGCAACGAGCCACCCACGCCCCAGAGTACGAATCCCGCAGCGAAGGCCAGAAACGACGGCGCGACGGTCCACAGCGCGAAGCCGCAACCGGTCACCAGGGGTGACGCGATCAGCAGACGGCGACGAGAGAAGCGGTCGGCGAGCACCCCGCTGGGAATCTCGGCCACAAACGAGGTGGCGGACCAGATGATGAACAGCGCGGAAAGCTGCGCACCCGACAGCCCAGCTCCGGTCACCGACCGGTCGGTGAACATCACCGCGTACACCGGGTACAGCGGGATGAGATCGGTGCACAACGCCGCGGTGACCGCGGCGATTTTCAGGCGTCGTGAGGAGGATCAACATCGATGGCGCATATAAGGATGGTAACCACCATCGGCGACCTGCGGAAACCCTTAACGTAAGTAACCAAAGAAGCGTAGACTAGTACATCGGCGAGTGACCATGTGCAAGTCCCCCCCACTTGACCGCACAACTGGAGATGCTAGGTCGGTGACGTGATATTGCACACGTGTTAACGCAACACCATTGACTTCGGCTGGATTCGTGAAAGTATTCACAAGCAACAGCGCGGAAACATTTGGTGTGCCCGCGTGAACCAGGGGTTACAGCCAACACAAGCATTCATCAAGTATCGAGTGGTGCGCAAAAACGGCGCGCCTGAAGGAGAAGGAATGGACTGGCGTCACAAGGCCATCTGTCGCGACGAGGATCCGGAGCTGTTCTTCCCAGTGGGAACCAGTGGACCGGCCATCGCACAGATCGCTGATGCGAAGCTCGTCTGCGCGCGGTGCCCCGTCACCGCCGAATGCCTGTCGTGGGCGCTGGAGTCCGGGCAGGATGCCGGTGTCTGGGGCGGGATGAGCGAAGACGAGCGACGCGCACTGAAGCGGCGTACCGCACGCACGCGTACCCGGAGCAGCGTCTAGCGCTCGGCGGCCCCGAGCGCTGACGAGTCAGCCCGGCGGCCATGAGAGACCCGGCCACCGGCCGGGTTTTTTCATGCCCCGCGCAAGGGGATCACGATGACGACCTCGGTGCCCCGACCCTCCGGGTTGGGCCCGACACCGAGTTCGCCACTCAACTCGATCGACACCAAGGTCTGCACGATCTGCAGTCCGAGGTGTTCCGAGGTGGCCAGATCGAACCCGTCGGGTAGCCCGGAGCCGTTGTCGCGGACGGCGATTCGCAGATTTCGTACATCCCGGTCGACCACGATGTCGATCAGGGCGTCTTCCTGCGAACCGTCGAATCCGTGCTCGATCGCGTTCTGGATGAGTTCGGTGAGCACCATCACCAACGGCATCGCCGACTCGGCCGCGAGGACACCGAGCCGGTGTCGATGCTGCACCCGGACGGCACCGTCACCAGAGGCAACGTCCACCAGGATCGGCACCAACCGGTCGACGGCCTCGTCGAGGTCGACCTCCTCGTCGACACTGCCGGACAGCAGTTCGTGCACCAGCGCGATCGACGCCACTCGTCGTACCGCCTCGGTGAGTGCCAACCGGGCATCCTCGTTGGCGGTCCGGCGAGCTTGCAGCCGAAGCAGCGCCGACACCGATTGCAGGTTGTTCTTGACGCGGTGATGGATCTCCCGGATCGTCGCGTCCTTGCTGATCAACGCCCGATCTCGCCGCTTCACCTCGGTGACGTCGCGGATCAGCACCACCGCGCCGGCCACCTCGCCCCGCGGTCGTAGCGGCACCGCTCGGATGAGGACGGTCGCCCGTCGCGCGTCGGCCTCCACCCGCATCCCGATATCGCGGTAGGGCACCGTCGGTGGGAGCGCAGCGCCGGCGGCGACGTCGATCATCGACGCCACATCGGCCGCCTCGAACGCGTCGGTGAGCAGTTCGGTGACCACTTCCGAGAGCCGCGCGTGGTGAAGTTCGGCTGTCCACCCCATCCGATGGAAGGCCGACAACGCATTCGGGCTGGTGTAGGTGACCAGGCCGCTCTCGTCGAGCCGGATGAACCCGTCGCCCGCGCGGGGTGTCGACAATCCGCGCGGATTGCCCTCCTCTACCGGAAAGGTGCCGTCGGCCACCATCTGACAGAGATCGTTGGCGCAATCCTGGTACGCCAGTTCCAGCGGCGACGGCAACCGAGGGTGGGTCAGGTCGACGGCCCGGGTGAGCACGGCGATGACCGATCCGTCGAACTCCACCGGGACCGCCTCGCGACGAATTGCCATGGCACCGAACCAGGCTGGGTCCTCGTCGCGCAGTATCCGTGCCTCGACGAAGGCGCGCGGAACCTGCGGGTTGACCGACGGGTCGATGACGCGGCCCACTTCGTCGCTCGGAAACACGGTCGACGCCGTGTTGGGGCGGCACTGGGCGACGGTGACGATGTCACCCGATTCGGTGCGCACCGACAGTAGGAAGTCGGCGAAGGAGAGGTCGGCGAGCAACTGCCACTCGGCCACCAGCCGCTGCAGGTGTGCGGCAGCGGTGTCGGCGAGGGTGGTGTGCTCGGCGAGCAGATCGGCAAGTGTCGACATCTGGCGCCGGCGAACTGAGGTGGGTTACGACTGTTCGTAGACGGCGATGATGTCGCCCGCCTGGATCACGTCGCCCACCTTGACCTTGACGTCGGCCAGGGTTCCGGCTTCCTCGGCGAGGACCGGGATCTCCATCTTCATCGACTCCAGCAGGATCAATTCGTCGCCGACGTCGATCTGCTGGCCGGGCACGGCCTTGACCTCGAGCACGGTCGCGACGATCTCTGCAACGACGTCTTCTGCCATGCACTCAAACTAGCCCACACGCAGACCGATTGGGGTCGGCGCCCACCGTCGTGAAACAATGGTGTGCCCGCTATTCAGTACTGAAGGAGATGCGTCATGGGAAAGCGCGGACGCAAGAAGCGCGCTCGTAAGAAGAGCGCCGCCAACCACGGCAAGCGCCCCAACTCCTGAGTCTCTCCCCTTGTGTGGGGGCTCAGCGAGTCAGGACCCGCCCGGGACCGGTCACAACGCCAGCACGGCGTCGGCCACCCGGGCGTTGTCGTGTCAGTACTGGGTCAGCGGTCGGCGTCGCCGAGTTCGTCGGTCCGCACGGTGGTCTCGTGCACGATGACGGTCTTACGGATCTCCACGCGGAGTCGTTCGCGGAGTCCCGAGGGTGCCTGTTCGCCACCGCATTTGCGGTTGATGAGCGCCTTGAGCTGCTGTTCGATGCCGTAGTGCGCCAGGCAGGCCGGGCAGGCATCGAGATGATCCTGAAGCCGAGCGCGTGCGCCGGGGTCGCATTCGTTGTCCAGCAACAGCCACACGTCGGCGATCACCGCCGAGCAGTCGAGGTCGACGAATTCGGCGTCGGCCGCGTCGCGGATCTGCTGAGGATCACGGTCGCCGCTCATCGCGCCACCCCCGCATCCGATACCTCGGTCGATTCGCCACTGCGACTCGACCGGTTGAAACCGCGTTCACGCGCAACGTCGCCGAGCAGTTCACGCAGCTGACGACGCCCACGGTGCAGACGCGACATCACGGTGCCGATGGGTGTGTCCATGATCTCGGCGATCTCCTTGTACGGCAGACCTTCCACGTCCGCGTAGTAGACCGCCATCCGGAATTCCTCCGGAAGTTCTTGCAGCGCGGCCTTGATCTCGTCGTCGGGCAGCGCGTCGAGTGCTTCTATCTCTGCCGAACGCAAACCCGTCGAGGTGTGCTCCGCTGTCGCGGCCAGCTGCCAGTCGGTGATCTCGTCGGTCGGATACTGCGCAGGTTGACGCTGCTTCTTGCGGTAACCGTTGATGTAGGTGTTGGTGAGGATCCGGTAGAGCCACGCCTTCAGATTGGTGCCCTCACGGAACGACGCGAACGCGGTGAACGCCTTCACGTAGGTCTCCTGAACGAGGTCCTCGGCGTCGGCCGGATTGCGCGTCATGCGCAGAGCTGCGCCGTACATCTGGTCGAGCAGCGGCAGCGCGTCGCGCTCGAAGCGCTCGGTGAGCTGCTCGGGTGTCTCGTTGGGGTCGGCGCGCCGCGGCGCCGCGCTTGTTTCAGCACGATCGGTCGACTGGGACTCGGCCACTACGATCCCTTCGGTGATGGAATGCAGGGGGACACGCTCGGCCCAGTTTACCGGTGTGGATTCCACCCGGTGTCGCGTCGGGTCCACAGGCGCATCCAGCGCACGAATCACCACGGGTGGGATCGATGTCCCGACCGCCGGATCGTTCATCACCGATGCTGTCATCGTCGGATCACCCTCCTTCGCCACTTGCGTCGTCGCTCTTGCACAACATCGCGAATCGGGCAATTGTTCCGTCATGGCGTCCACTCCCGCGATCACCGCACTCACCCGGGCCGGCATCGACCACACCGTCCATCGCTACGCGCACGATCCACGCACCGACGCCTACGGCGCCGAGGCGGTGTCGGCGCTGGCCGAGTTGGTCGGCGTCGACGCCGAGCAGATTCTGAAGACACTGGTCATCGAGGTGTCGGGCAGCGGTGCCCGCAATCACCTGGCCGTGGCGGTCATCCCCGTCCCACGGCGCCTGTCGCTCAAGGCCGCGGCCGCCGCGCTCGGCGGCGCCAAAGCGGCGATGGCCACCGAACGCGACGTGACCAGGACCACGGGGTATGTCCTGGGTGGGGTGTCGCCGGTCGGGCAGCGCAGCGCGTTGCCCACCGTGATCGACATCTCGGCACTGGATCACTCGCGCGTGCTGTGCAGCGCGGGCAAACGCGGCCTCGAGATCGAACTCGCACCCGCCGACCTGGTGACGATCACCGGCGCGGTGACGGCCGACGTCGTGTCCTGAGTTTGTCGGAGCGTTCAGGCAGCATAGATGGCATGTGCGGACGTTATGCGGTGACCACCGACCCGGCGAAGCTGGCTGCGGAGATCGATGCGGTCAACGAGGTCGAGTCTCCCGACACCACCGACCTCGACACCGCGCCACGGTCCCCCGGCCCGAACTACAACGTCGCGCCGACGACGACGGTGATGACCGTGGTCAAACGCCACGACCATGACGAACCCGAGGACGACGCGAAACTGCGGGTGCGGGCCATGCGGTGGGGACTTGTACCGCCGTGGGCCAAGGAGGTCGGCAAGGGGCCGCTGCTGTTCAACGCGCGAGCCGAGACCGCGGGTGAGAAGAGCTCGTTCCGCTCGTCGGTACGGTCCAAACGCTGCCTGGTTCCGATGGACGGTTGGTACGAGTGGAAGAAGGAACCGGCCGACGACAAGGGCAAGCCGACCAAGATCCCGTACTTCATGTCACCGACCGACGGAACCAGGTTGTTCATGGCCGGACTGTGGTCGGTGTGGCACCCCAAGGACGACGCCGAGGACTCGTCACCACTCCTGAGCTGCTCCATTCTCACCACCGACGCGGTGGGCAAGCTGACCGACGTGCACGATCGGATGCCGCTGATCATGCCTTTCGAACAGTGGGACGCCTGGCTCGATCCGGATCACCGGGCCCCGTCGGAACTGTTCGCGCCGCCCGCGGCCGACATCGCGGCGGCCATCGAGATCCGCGAGGTCGCACCGCTCGTGAACCGGGTTGCCAACAACGGACCCGAACTGCTCGAGCCCGTGTGATGCACACACAGAACTACCATCTACACAGGGGATCCCGTGTGTAGATGGTAGTTCTGTGTGTCAGTCGAACACCACGACATCGAAAGGCTCCCATGGGCAGCAGACAGATCGCCGATACCGTCGTCGAATTCCCGGCTTCGGCTGCCGCGACCTTCGACTACCTGACCGACCCGGTCCGACGCCCCGAATGGCAATCCAGTCTGCGTCGGATCACCGACCTCCGATCGGTGGGCGACCGGCCCGGAGACGTCGGCACCAGCTGGGTAGACGTGACGACGGTGCCCGGTATCGCTCCGCGGCTCGAGGTGATCGACTGTGTGCCCCAACAGTATTGGGTCGAAATCGGGAACTGGCATGTCGTCGATGCCCGACTCCGCCTGGATGTCGGGCCCCACGACGACGGATGCCAGGTGCGGGCCCGGGCCACGCTCACCGTTCCCCGACTCTTCACACCCGTGCTGATCGGCCTGAACGCGTTGGCCCCCACCGTGCTGCGGGCCGACCTGCAGCGGGCAGCGGGCTTGCTGGCTGCACGTTGACGATCAGTCGGGCACCAGCACCGCTGCGCCGTCGAACGCCCCGGCCTTGAGGTCGATCAGCGCCTGCAGGGCCGAACTCATCGGATACGGATGCGTCGTCGCCCGGACGCCGTGTCGGGCGGCGAGCACCAGAAATTCCGTGCCGTCGTGGCGCGTGTTCGCAGTCACCGACCGTATTTCCTTCTCGTAGAACAACTCCCGCTCGTAGTTCAGCGTCGGGATATCGCTCAGATGAATGCCCGCGATGGAGAGGACGCCACCCCTGTCGAGGCCACGCATGGCGGTCGGCACGATCTCGCCGACCGGCGCGAACGTGATCGCGGCGTCCAACGGAGTGGGTGGATCGTCGTAGGTCTCCCCCACCGATGCCGCCCCGAGGTCGCGGGCGAGTTGCTGCGACTTGTCGCCGCGCGTGAACACATGCACCTCGATCCCCAGTGCGATCGCGAGTTGCGCACACAGATGGGCGCTGCCACCGAAGCCGTACATCCCCAGCCGGCGCACTGCCCGATCGGCATTTCCGTCGTCGAGCAGCCCGGTCCGCAGCAACGCGCGATACCCGATGATGCCCGCGCACAGCAGCGGCGCGATCTCCACGTCGTCGATGTCGTCGGGCAGTCGGTAGGCGAATTCCGCCGGCACGGTGGCGAGTTCAGCATAACCGCCATCCGTGTCCCACCCGGTGTATCGCGAAGCGGGACAGAGATTCTCGGACCCGCGTCGGCAATAGGCGCACACACCGTCAGTGCTGTGCAGCCAGGCCACGCCCACTCGTTCACCGATCCGGAAATCCGTCACGCCGTCGCCGAGACCGACCACCTCGCCGACGATCTCGTGACCGGGCGTCACCGATGGACGGTGCACCGGCAGGTCGCCCTCGGTGACGTGCAGATCTGTCCGGCAGACGCCGCATGCGCGCACGCGGACCAGCAGCTCGCCTTCCCGTGCGATCGGATCCGGTTTCTCACGCAACTCGATCGGTCCGGTCTCGATCGGACCCGGTGTGGTGACCGCCCATGCGCGCATGAACCAGATTTTACCGATACTCGTAGGCGCTCAGCGGGAATCGCTCCATGTCGCGCAGGGTGCGCAGAGTCGAGGTGGGCCGAAGCAGCGTCGCCTCGCCGTGCTGGTTGAAGTAGTAGCTGCGTGAGGTCGCGCAGTTCCCGCTGTAGAACACCTACGACTGCAGGTTGTCGGTCATCGCGTCGAGGAATTCGGTGTTGGCAGCTTCGGTGACCTCGAAGGTGTCCGTGCCACGACGCCGCAGTTCACCGAAGAGCCGCTTGATGTGGCGCATCTGCCCTTCGATGGTGGTGAAGTACGAGAGCCCGCTGTAGGAGTAGGGACTGTTGAGGGACAAGAAGTTCGGGAACTTCGGTACGGTGATGCCCTCGTAGGCCTGAAAGCGGTTGTCCCGCCACCACTGTCCCAGATTGCGGTCCTCACGCCCGACTATCTCGAAAGCGGGGAAGTTGACGTCCCAGAGGTTGAATCCGGTCGCGAGCACCAGGGTGTCGATCGTGGTCTTCTTGCCTTCGGCGGTGACGATGCCGTCGGGCTCGACGCGGACGATCGACTCGGTCTGCAATGCCACGTTCGGCTTGTTGAACGACGCGAAGTAGGTGTTGGAGAACGTCGGTCGCTTGCAACCGAAGTCGTAGTCGGGGGTGAGCCTTCGTCGTAGGTCCGGGTCGCGCACCTGCGCGCGAAGGTGCGCCTTGCCGAGCAGTGCGGCGAATCTGTTTCCGAGCTTGGCCTGCTTGAAATGCAGCACACCGAACACCATCAGCGCCTCCAACAGGGAGGTGTTGACCATGCGAGCCGTCTTCTGCGTCAACGGTATCCGACGGAACAGGGAGCGAACGGCGGGTGGGATCGCGAAGTCGACCTTGGGTACCACCCAGATCGGCGTACGCTGGAAGACGGTGAGTTCGGTTGCCGTTCGGGCGATCTCGGGGATCAGCTGGACGGCCGTCGCACCAGTGCCGATGACCGCGGCACGTTCGCCGGTGAAGTCGTGGCCGTCCTCCCACGCGGTGGTGTGGATGATGCGTCCGGCGAAGCTGCCGATTCCCGGGAAGTCGGGGGTGTAGGGCTGGGACAGGAACCCGGTCGCGGTCACGAGATAGCGGGCGGTACGCGTCGGACCACTGTCGGTCGAGACCCGCCACAGGTGTTCGGCGTCGTCCCAGTGTGCGGTGGTCACCGTGGTGCCGAATTCCATGTGCCGCTTGAGGTCGTACTTGTCGGCGACGTGGTGGGCGTACTGCTTGAGCTCGGCGCCGGGAGCGAACAGGCGCGACCAGTCCGGGTTCGGTTCGAAGGAGAACGAGTACGTCACCGACGCGATGTCGACGGCCAGTCCGGGGTAGTGATTGACGTGCCACGTTCCACCCAGATCGTCCTCGCGCTCGAGGATCGCCAGGTTGTCGAGACCCTCGCGTTTGAGCGCTATGCCCGCGCCGATTCCGCCGAAACCGGCGCCGACGATGATCGCGTCATGATCCGGCTGGCCAGGCATCGCAGTCCTCCTGATCGACTATCCGTTACTCGACGACACAGTAACCCATGTCACGGATTCGGACCAGAGGGCACCTCGGCCACCCCGTCGGTCACGGGATCGGCGAACCGTCCCACAGCACGTCGAAGAACTGTGTGGCGACGAGTTCTTCGCGCTTGTTGCGGTCGATGCCCAACACCTTGCGATAGGAGAGGATGTGCTGCAACGACAACGCGGAATAGATCAGCGGCATATGGTCCTTGGCCTGGTCGTACACGCCGCTCGCGCCCTTGGCGGCGGCCAGGTTTCGTCGTAGATGCGAAGGGTGTTTGAGGGCGTCACGCAGGACCGCGGCCTTGATCATCTTCTTCCGCCCGGCGGGCACCACGACCAGGCCGCTGGGTGCGAACAGCGCGGTGTCGAACTCCTCGGATGTCGCCAGCGTGCAGCCCGCCGTCGGACGCGGATTGCACTCGACCATGTGGTGGACGCCGTCGTCGGTGACGAGGTAGTCGAAGCTGAGCTGGCCGTGCCAGTTCAGCTCGCGGGCGATTGTCTGCGCTGCGGCGAGCGATTCCGGCGAGTCGACGGACTCGAAGACGATGCCGCCGCGGTCATCGATGGTCAGCGGGTGTTCGTAGCAGGAATGCAAGACCACTTCGCCGTGGTGCACAACGCTCCAACTGCAGCGGTCGACGCCCTTCAGGTACTCCTGCACCAGCCATGGCTCGTCGGGCGTGGGTGTGACCTCGTCGATCGACGACTCACCCGCCAGCGGTCCGGTGTTGGTGAGCACGTCGAGGCCGCCGCGGCCGTAAGCCGCCCGCGCGAACCAGTGCGGCCACATCTGGGTGGCGGCGCGCAGTTCGTCACGCGTCGTCGCCGTCGCGGATTCGGCCGCCGACAACCCCAACTCCCGGCAGAACCGGGTGAACGCCACCTTGTCGTGCACCTTGGCCAAGGTGTCGAAGTCGGGGAAGAACAGTTCGAGGTGCTCGCCGCCCGCGTCGCGCAGCAGGTCACGATGCCGCGCGAGGTAGAACACCTCCTCGAACATCGGCAGCAGCCACGTGATGCGTTCGCGTCGGATCACCTCCATGACCGCCGCGATGAACTCCGCGGTCCGCTGGGTGGGCGCCGGGACCACCACATGTCGGCTCGCACCGCGCGAGTGGCTGCCCGGGGACGCAGCGAAGGTGTCGGCCGCGGTGACGTCCCGACCTGTCTCGCCGAGCTTGTGAATCTCGTCGACGGCGAACGGCATTCGCGACGTGGTCGCCAGGACCCTCGGGGCGGTGTCGGTCATAAGCCCCGACGATATCGGACATCCGGAATACGACGAGGCCTGGAATACAACATGGCGTCCGGGGCTTGGACATGAGCATGCACACCTCCGGAGGGCTGGCCTTCTTCTCCGCGGTCTACGCGTTCGCGGTGGTCATGCTCGGCACCACCCTGCCGACCCCGCTGTACGCGATCTACGCCGGCGAGATGGGTTTCGGCGTCACCACCACGACGGTCATCTTCGCGGTCTACGCCGCCGGAGTCATCGCCGCGCTCATCGGATTCGGACGGTGGTCCGACGTCGTCGGACGTCGGCCGCTGCTCATCGCCGGCGCCCTGCTGTCCGCGGCAAGTGCGGTGGTCTTCCTGACCGCCGGACCGGAGTGGCAGTTGATCCTCGGGCGGGTGCTGTCGGGCCTGTCGGCCGGCATCTTCACCGGCACCGCGACCGCAGCAGTCATCGAACTCGCCCCGCCGTCGTGGCAGCAACGAGCGCCCGCGGTTGCGACCGCGGCCAATATCGGTGGCCTCGGGCTGGGTCCGGTGGTGGCCGGCGTGCTCGCCGAATGGGGTCCGGCGCCGCTGCGGACGCCGTTCCTGCTCGATCTGGCGCTGCTTGCGGTCGCCTTCGTCGGAGTGTGGTTCATCCCCGAACCGGTCGTCGTGCGCCCGGGTGCTCGGCTGTCGGTGCAACGGTTGTCGGTCCCAGCAGAGGTCCGCACGGTGTTCACCCGCGCGGCGATCGCGGCCTTCGCCGGTTTCGCGGTCATGGGCACCTTCACCGGTGTGACGCCCTCGTTCATCTCGCACATCATCGGCATCGACAGTCACGCGGTGGCCGGCGGTGTGGTCGCGCTGTTGTTCTTGTCGTCGGCGCTCACCCAGATCGTCGGACGCGGCATCCCCACCGAGTCGGCGCTCGTCGCCGGGTGCGCGACGCTGGTGGTCGGCATGGGAGTCATGGTCGGCGGTCTCCTCGCCGCGTCGATGACACTGCTCGTCCTCGGCGCGATCGTGTGTGGCATCGGGCAGGGGTTGTCGTTCAGCAAGGGTCTGGCCGCGGTGGTCGCCGCGAGCCCGGTCCATCGTCGGGCCGAGGTGACGTCCACGTACTTCGTTGTCGCCTATGTCGCCATCTCGATCCCCATCGTCGGCCAGGGCATCGCCGCCGCCCACTGGGGTCTGCGCAGCGTCGGCGTGGTGTTCAACATCGGTGTCGCGGTTCTCGCACTCGTCGCGCTGGCTTTGACCGTCGTCGAGTTCCGGCGCCGGTAACGACGCACCGTCAGCGTCCGACGCCGGCCTTCTCCAAAGCGGTCACCAACGAACGGAACCGCGAATTGCTGATGAGGTCTTCCACCAGGACAACCTTGCCCTCGTCGTCGGCGAGCGGTATGCACCAGTTGGGGTACTGCGTGGCATCGGTACCCGGTTGATTCTGAATCCGTCTCTCCCCCACGGCATCCACCAGTGCGACCGACAACAGCACCGACGGGCTCGCGGCAATCAGCGCGTAGAGCGCATTGATGGTTGCCGGATCGGTGACGGGAACTGCCGGATCGAGCAACCCGCGCGCACGCGCCAGCTCGAGAATCGCAGTGCGGTCACGCTCGTCCCGCACGCGTTCGGATTCCTCGTCCGTCTCCAGAAGGCCCAGCCGAGAACGTAATTCGATGTGATCGCCGGCGAGATAACCCGCCGTGGGCGGGAGGTCGTGAGTGGTGACCGACGTCAGGCACAGTTCCCGGTACTCCTCCGGCGGAATCGGGGCGTACGGCCCGTGCTCGAACCACAGGATCGATGTGCCCAGGACGCCCCGCTCGGCCAGCGTCTCCTGCACCGAACGCTCGAACACGCCGAGGTCCTCACCGATGACGACGGCGTCGGCACGCTGCGCCTCGAGCGCGAGGATGCCGATCAGTGCGTCGTGGTCGTAGTGCACATAGGTGCCCGCCGACGGCCGATCACCGTCGGGAATCCACCACAGCCGGAACAGGCCCAAGATGTGGTCGACGCGCAGTCCGCCGGCATGGCGCAACACGGTCCGCAGCATGTCTCGATACGGTTCGTAGCCCGCCTCGGCGAGCCGCCGCGGATGCCACGGCGGCTGATCCCACCCCTGGCCCTGCTGATTGAATCCGTCGGGCGGAGCCCCGACCGTCGCGCCAGTGGCCAGCACGTCGCCGAGCATCCAGGCGTCGGCGCTGTGGCGTGCGACCCCGACGGCGAGGTCGGCGACCACCCCGATACTCATCCCCGACGAGATCGCGGCGTGTTGCGCGGCCGCGAGCTGGTCGTCGCAGATCCACTGCAGCCACATGTAGAAATCAATGCGGCGCTTGAGCTTTTCGCGCTTCGCCTTCACATATTCCTTGTCGCGCAACTGTTTGCGCCACCGAGGATTGTCCTCGGGATAGCGCTCGGCAAACGCGCACCAAGTAGCGAACCGCTTGAGCCCCTTGCCCTCCCGTTCCCGGAACGCGCGGAACGCGGCCCGCCTGCGCCCGCCGAGCGGCACTGCGTAGATGAGTTCGAGCGCTTCCATCTTGGCGCGGTAGGACTTGTCGCGTTTGATCTTGTCGGCCGAGAGATCCTCGGCGAAGAACGCCCGTTCGAGCTCCGCGATCCACCTCCGATGCTTCTTCCGGAGCCCCGCGATCTCCGGGATGTCGGTGACGCGGATGTAGAGCGGATTGACGAACCGGCGAGTGGTCGGCAGGTACGGCGAGTTCTCCAGCGGCGGCTGCGGCTGCGCGGCATGCAATGGGTTGACCTGAACGAAGTCGGCACCGTAGCTGCTGGCCGCGACCTCGCAGATGCCGGCGAGATCGGCGAAGTCTCCGACACCCCACGAACTCGCCGACCGCACCGAGTACAGCTGCACCGCGAGACCCCATCGCTGATGGCCGAGCAGTCGGTCGGCGGTGGCGAGGCGGCGCGGCGTCACGATGAGCGAGCAGCTCGCAGCCTCGGTGCTGCTCGGATTGAGTGCCTTGATCCGGTGATATCCCGGCTCGAGATCGCCGGGCACCGCAAAGGTCGCGCGGCCGACGAGTGCGCCGTCGATCTCGCGGGGATTCACCCAGATGTCGAGTTGCTCGGGAACTCGTTGCTCACCGGACTCGGTGGTGACGTGTACCTGGACCGGATCCCCATGCGGCACATGCACACAGAACGTGCCGCCGCCCTCGACGACCACGACGACCGGCGGCAGGAACTCCCGCCACTCCCGCTCATCGATCGCCACCAGCGCGGCCTCGATCGCCGTTGGGCTTTCGGCGTCGACGCCGAGAGCACGAAGCGTCGACACCAGGGTCCGCTCGCTGACGTCATGCGTCTGCTCGTCCCAGCCGACGTATTCGGTGGCAATGCCCCAACGATGGGCCAGTTCGATCAGCCGCTCATCCACGTCAGCATCGTCTCAGGATTTCGGTGGATCCGCGCGACTTGCCATCGAGTCGAGATATCTGGGTCACACTGGATTCATGGCCGATTCACTGACGCTCAATCCCGCGACCACCGCCCTGGTCCTCATCGAATACCAGAACGAATTCACCAGCGACGGCGGCGTTCTGCACGACGCGGTCGCCGAGGTGATGGACAAGACCGGCATGCTCGCCAACACCGTTTCCCTCGTGGACAGGGCCCGGTCGGCGGGTGTCACGATCATGCACGTTCCGATCACCTTTGCCCCCGGCTATGGCGAACTGACGCGCCATCCGTACGGAATCCTCAAGGGCGTCGTCGACGGCAACGCTTTCGTGAAGGGCACCTGGGGAGCCGCGATCGTCGACGATCTCACACCCGCGGACGGCGACATCCTCGTCGAGGGCAAGCGCGGCCTCGACACCTTCGCCAGCACCAATCTGGACTTCATCCTGCGCAGCAAGGGCATCGACACCATCATCCTGGGCGGATTCCTCACCAACTGCTGTGTCGAATCGACGATGCGCACCGGCTACGAGAACGGCTACCGCGTGCTCACGCTGACCGATTGCACGGCGGCGACATCGGTGGCCGAGCACGACAACGCGATCAGCTTCGACTACCCGATGTTCTCCGAACCGGTCGAATCGGCGCAGGTGGCCGATGCCCTCGGACGCACACCGGTGGTCACTCACCAGTGACCGACGCCGACCGCGCGACGCGTCGGGCACGCCTGGTCGCCAGGTAGCAGCGCCAGAGGAACCAGGGACTGGGCGGAACCCAGCCGAGTTGCATCGCCATTCCCTGGTCATCTCGAACAGCCCAGTGCTCGACGACGAGACCGTCGACGACGCGCTGGAAGTGAGCCTGCCGCACGGTGAATGACGCACCGGTCGGCGCGAAGGCGCGTTCGACAGTGCCCTCCGGTGTCCAGACGACGAAGTCCCCGGTCTGCCGCCCGGACATGGTGCCGTGGATGACGACGAGATCGCCCTCGACGACCGAGTTCTCGGTGGTCCACGCGAGATCGCTGAATCCTGCGCGCAGCCACTCCCCGGTTGCGAAGAACGCAACCGGGCCGGTCCCTCGGGTCGCCGGCGGTTCCGCGATCGCCTCGCGATTGACGGCGTCGGGGTGGTTGATCTCGGCGAGGTCGGCGATCGAACCCCGGAGTACGGCGTGGATCGCACGTTCGGCGAGATGCGCGAGATCGGCATGAGTCAGGGTGGCGGACATGATGAAACCTTTCGATACAGTGAACTGGATTTAATTACTACAGTAAACTGTATCCAAATCTCGCACAACCCTTTGACGAGGAGAACATGTGGCCTACGACAACAGCTCGCGAACCGAAGCGGCTCGCGCAACACGCGCACGCGTGCTCACCGCCGCCCGAACGTCGTTCCTCGACAACGGGTTCGGCGGCACCACGATCCGGCACGTCGCACACGAAGCCCAGGTGTCGCAGGAGACGATCTACAAATCCTTCGCCGGCAAGGCCGGACTACTAAAGGCGGTCTACGACACCGCACTCGTGGGCGACGACGAGGACGTGCCGCTCGCACAACGACCCGAGGCCCTCGCCGTCTTCAACGCGACGAGTCCCGACGAGATGGTCCTCGCCTACGCAAAGCTCGCGCAAAGCATCGGAACTCGCATCGACCCCCTCCTCCGCGTCGTCCTGAGCGCACGCGACACCGACGCCGCGCTCTCCTCATTTGCCCACACTATCGATCAGGAACGGCGCAACGGGAGCGCGATGTGGGTGCAGACGTTGCACGAGAAGGGTTGGCTACGAGCCGATCTCGACGTCGAGAAGGCCACCGACATCCTGTGGGTGCTGAATTCCAACGAGCCGCGCTGGCTACTGCGTGATCGAGGCTGGACCGCCGATGACATCGCCACCTGGCTGGCCGACATGCTGTGTCATGCGCTGTTGCCCTGAACCACACATGCGGCCGGTGCCCCTACTACCGGCCGACGTGAGCCTCGAAGCCCCACCGGCTCAGGGAGCGGGCGGCGGCGGCGACGCATTGGTGCCGGTCGGGCACCAAAAGTAGGGGAAGAACTTCTTCCCCTACCCTTGGAGTCCTCCCCACGAGTTTTCGCGGGGACGACTTGGAATTTGGGGGAAGAAGTTCTTCCCCTAGATTTTTCGGCACGACCCAAGCGCATTTGCCCAGTTCAGAGGCCGACTACTGAACCTTCGGATCAGCCGAACAGCACCCCGGGATTGAGCAGTCCCTGCGGATCGAGGCCCTGCTTGATCGACCGCATCACCGAGCGGTCGATGTCGCTGCGGCCGAGGTGAATCCACGCGGCCTTGGCGCGGCCGATGCCGTGTTCGGCACTGATACTGCCGCCGTTCGCAGCGACGATGCCGAACACCCGCGCGGTCACCGCCTCGGCGTCACCCTCGGGCACGTCGAGCAGGTTGACGTGGATGTTCCCGTCACCCACATGACCGAACAGGATTGGGCGACAAGGATGTTCGACGATCTCGCCGACCGCCGTCAACTCCGCGAAGGCTTCGGGCAGCGCCCGGATCGGCACCGAGATGTCGAGCTTCACGACCGGCGTCGTGCTGGCCCGCGCAATCGTCTCGGTGTGGCTCTCCCGCACCGCCCACAGCGCACGGGCGGGGCCCGGCTCGAGGACGGCGTCCACGATGCCCGACGCCTCGTCGAGCAACTCCGCAACAGCCTCTTCCACATCGCCGGGACCCGACAACTCGATCAACACGTAGAACGACGCCGTCGACGCGACCGGACGCCGATGTCCGTGCTCGGCGACCAGCGCGACCCCGGCCTCGGTCATGATCTCGGCGGCCTCCACCGTGAGACCACGCGCCCCGGCGGCACCGATGAGTCCGATCGCGTCCTCCACATGATTGACCGCTGCAACGGCAACAGTCGTGTGCCGGGCCGGTGACACCAGCCGGAACAGCACCCCGGTGACCAACGCGAGCGTCCCCTCGCTGCCCGCGAGAAGTCCCGGAAGATCGTATCCCACATTGTCTTTCACCAACGACGACCACCGTCGCAGAATCCGGCCGTCGGCGAGCACGGCCTCGATACCCAACACCTGGGCGCGCGTGTTGCCGTGGCGGATCATCCGGATACCACCCGCATTCGTCGCCACCACACCTCCGGCGGTGGCCGTTTCGCGTGCCGCCAGGTCGATGGGAAACGCCAACCCCGACCGTGCCGCCGTCGAGTCGATCGCGTCGACGGTGGCACCGGCCTGTACCCCGACGCATCGGCCCACTTCGTCGATGTCGTCGATGTCGGTCATGCGTGCCGTCGAGAGCAGGATGACCGGTCGCGCGCCGACGCCCCGATCACCGGGCGGAACCGAACCACCGACCAGCCCGGTGTTGCCGCCCTGAACACAGATCTCGACACCCTCGGTGGCGCACAACCGGACGACGTCGGCGACCTCGTGCACCGTTCGCGGCCGGACCACCGCCTCCGCCGATCCCCGATACCGTCCCGTCCAGTCGGTGAAGTACCCGACGGTTTGCGACGGATCGGTCAGGACATGGGCGTCTCCGACGATCTCACCCAGACGGATCTCAGTCAGTTGGGAGAGCATCGGTGATCGGGGTTGAGCCGTCGTCGAACTCGATCACCTGATGGGTGGTCGCGGGTGCGTTCACCACCTCCGCAATCACCTGTGCCACATTGGCGCGGCTGACCTCACTGCCCGCCGTGCGTTCCCCGCCCACCGAGATGCGGCCGCTGCCGGGTTCGTCGGTGAGTTTGCTGGGCCCGAGAATCGTCCAGTCCAGCGACGTCGACTTCAGATGCGTGTCGGCCGCCGCCTTGGCGTCGGCGTAGGCGAAGAACGAATTGTCCTCCGGCACTCCGTGGTCGGGGCCCGCCCCGAAGTACGACACCATCACATAGCGCTTGACGCCGGCGGCCGGCGCCGCATCCATCGACCGGATGGCCGCATCACGATCCACCGCGTACGTGCGCGATGGATCGCCTCCACCGGCGCCCGCCGACCACACCACCGCGTCCTGCCCGGCCAGGACCGACGCGATCCCCGCGGTGTCGAGTTGCTCGATGTCGGCGACCAGCGGAGTCGCCCCGGTCGCGGACACGTCGTCGGCCTGTGCGGGATTGCGGATGATCGAGGTGACCTCATCACCCCGGTCACTCAGAATCTTCGCCGCACGCAGTGCGATCTTGCCGTGGCCGCCGATGATGGCGATTCGAGTCACGTGTGATTACCTCCCAGTTGATTTGTCTGTTTGTCAGACCCTGTCAGCTCAAACCCTGCTGCGTCCCCGACCCCGGACCAGTCCGACGATCCACAACAGGATGCAGGCACCTGCCAGACAGGTCACGAAGCTGAAGATCAGGCCGCCGCCCTTGACGTCGACTCCGAAGAGATTCAGCAAGAAGCCGCCGAGCAGACCGCCGACAACGCCCACCACGATGTTGAGCAGTATCCCCTGCTGCGCGTCGGTCTTCATGATCTTGCTGGCGATCCAGCCGGCGAGTCCGCCGATGATGATCCAGCCGATGATTCCCAATCCGAGCATTGTTCCTCCAGTTGGCTTGGGCGGGTCCCGACCTACGCCCACCGTACGCCCGACAAGATCGCTTTACGGTTCGATTACTTAGCACTAAGCAACTAATAATAGTTGCGTGGCGAAACAAATGACTGTGGGCAGCGACGTGGGCACCGTGTACCACCAGCTCACCCAGATCAACCGTGCATTGCGGACCCGAGGCGGCCAGGGCAGCCTGAGTGCCGGCGTGGCCGCTGCGCTCTGGACCATCGTCAACCACTCGCCGATCCGGCTGTCGACGCTCGCGCAACGCGAGTCTGTGACCGCCCCCACGATGTCGCGCATCGTCGGAACGCTCGAAGAACAGGGCTACGTCGCGCGGACCGTCGACCCCGACGACGCACGCGCTCGCCTGTTCACGGCAACACCCGCCGGCATCGAACTCATTCGGAATGCACGGTCGCGGCGGGCGCAATTGCTCGCCGAGGCACTCGAGGAACTCGACGACGCCGATCGCGACGCGGTCCATCGCGGCCTCGCGGCACTCGCCGACGCACTCGAGATCTGCGACCGCCCCAGCCCCCTCTGACCTCTCGACAGTCACAAAGGACACTCATGACGACCGTCTCCCCCGCCACCATGGCCCCCGACGACACGACGCCGGACGGCTACAAGTGGATTGCCCTGTCCAACACCACGTTGGGCATGCTCATCGCGACGATCAACAGCTCGATCGTGCTGATCGCACTCCCCGACATCTTCCGCGGTATCCATCTCAACCCGCTGCTGCCCGAGAACACCAGCTACCTGCTGTGGATGATGATGGGCTTCCTCGTCGTCACCGCCGTCCTGGTGGTCAGCTTCGGCCGGCTCGGCGACATGTTCGGGCGCGCGAGGATGTACAACCTCGGATTCCTGATCTTCACGATCTCGTCGATCTTCCTCGCCATCACCTGGTTCGACGGCTCGCAGGCCGCTGTCTGGCTGATCTTCTGGCGCATCGTCCAAGGCATCGGCGGCGCCTTTCTGATGGCCAACTCGTCGGCGATCCTCACCGATGCCTTCCCACCAAGCCAACGCGGACTCGCGTTGGGTATCAACGGTGTTGCGGCCATCGCCGGATCGTTCCTGGGTCTGCTCGTCGGCGGCATCCTGGCACCGATCCACTGGCACCTGATCTTCCTCGTCTCGGTTCCCTTCGGCATCGTCGGCACCGTGTGGGCGTATCTCAAGCTGCGCGACACCGGAGTTCGCAAGCGCGCCCGGATGGACTGGTGGGGCAACATCACTTTCGCGGTCGGACTGGTCGCGGTCCTCGTCGGCATCACCTACGGCATCCAGCCCTACGGTGGACACGCCATGGGCTGGACCAGCCCGATGGTGCTGAGCTGCCTCATCGGTGGCGCGCTCGTCCTGATCGCCTTCGTCTTCATCGAAACCCAGGTCGAGAGCCCACTGTTCAACCTCCACCTGTTCCAGAATCGGTCCTTCACCTTCGGCAACATCGCCAACCTGATGGCGTCGATCGGTCGCGGTGGCCTGCAGTTCATCCTCATCATCTGGTTGCAGGGCATCTGGCTGCCGCAGCACGGCTACAACTTCGAACAGACTCCCCTGTGGTCGGCGATCTACATGGTGCCCTTGACAATCGGCTTCCTGATCACCGCTCCGCTGTCGGGTGCGCTCTCGGATCGCCTGGGCACCAAGTGGTTCACCACTTCCGGCATGCTCCTCACCGCGGTGGCCTTCGCCGGGCTGATCGCGTTGCCGGTGAACTTCTCGTTCTGGGTGTTCGCGGTGATCCTGTTCCTCAACGGCGTCGGCATGGGACTCTTCTCGTCGCCCAACCGGGCCGAGGTGATGAACAGCCTGCCCATCGACGCCCGCGGCTCCGGCTCCGGCATGATGACCACCTTCCAGAACGCGGCCATGGTGCTCTCGATCGGGCTCTTCTTCAGCCTGATGATCAGCGGACTGTCGGCGCACCTGCCTGCGACGATGGCTTCCGGCCTGACCGCGAACGGCGTACCCGCCGACCAGGCGGCCCAGATCGCCGGACTACCGGCGGTGGCCGTGCTGTTCGCAGCCTTCCTCGGCTACAACCCGGTGCAAGAACTACTCGGCGACCACATCTCGAGCCTGCCCGCGGCCAACCAGCACACGCTGACCGGCCTCGACTTCTTCCCACACCTGATCAGCGATCCGTTCGCCGACGGTCTGACTTCGGCGTTCACCTTCGCCATCGTGTGCTGCATCATCGGCGCGATCGCGTCGCTGTTCACCGGTGGACGCAAAAGCGCAACGGAGACAGCCGAAGTCGAGACACGTTCCGAATCGCTGGGTGCCGAACTCGCCGCCGTCGCAGCCGACGCATCGATGGAGGCGCCGAGCGAGCTGATCGACGAACCCCAGATCAACGAACCCCAGATCAACGAACCCCTGTCCGTCAGGGGCAGGTGACCTTCATCTCGAACTGCTTGGTCTGCGGGCCGGCAGTCGGGTTCGACAGCGAGACACCCGTGACCTCGCCGCTGATCGTGTAGTTCTTGCCGTCCTTGGTCGCGGTGGCGTTCTTACCGGTCCCCTTGACCCAGCCGTAGTTGACGCCGTCGGTGGTCGCGATCCCGACGGTCTCGACCTGCGGCGAGTCACCCGAGGTCACGGTGGCGCCGATCGCTCCGGTGCCGGTGGCCGAACCGATCCCGATCACCACTTTGCCGTTCTGCTCGGCACACGCCACGGTCTTGCCGGTGACATCGACCGACTCGCCGCCCACCGTGACCGTGGCACTGCCCGAGTTGTTGGTCTCGACCGACGCCGAATCGTCGTCGTCGGACCCACAGGCCGACAGCGTGACGGCGAGGCCGACGACACCGATGACGGGAATGATCTGGACTTTGCGCATGACAACGCTCCTGTTCTGAACGAATCGTCGCGCCGGTCGGCGTGATGCCCAAGAACGCTAGTCTTCGGCGGCCACCGACGCGGCGAGTCCGCCAGAATGATTGGGGTCAGCCAAGTTTCCCGTCGGCTTCGACGAGGATTGCGCGAGTGAGATCCCGGAACTGCTCGTAGTGGCCGTGATAGCCGTACTTCGCGTGCAACGTCGGCCACGGTGCGTACTCGGCGGCGGCACCGATCACGTTCGCCTCATGCAGGTAGATGGGGAGGACGTTGTGGATGGTCGGGTCCCGGCGCAGGCGTCGGACCGTCTCTTGATGCAGCGCCGACGACGGGCGGTACTTCGAGATCACCACGCCGAGTTCGACGATGGACCGTCCGATCTCGGCACCAAAGTCGGCCACCTGCCGCTGGACATGTGGAATCGCGTACGTGGACAACACATCCGGGATGGTCGGGATGATGTACGCATCCGCCATGGCGAGACCGTTGAGACTGAACGGGCCGACGTTGGGCGGGCAGTCGATGAGGATGTGGTCGTAGCGATCAACGATGGGCGCGAGCGCTTTTCGTAACAGGCCTATCGCTTCGGCATGGTCGTCGGCGGCCACCCGGCGTGCGCTCAACTCCTCCTGCAGCTCGATGAGGTCGAGCGACGACGGGAGCAGGTCGATGCCGTCGACATCCGCGACCGGGGACACGTCACGTGCGATCGCACGGTCGAGGTCGAAATCGGTGGTGCCGTCGAGTGCGTCGGCGAACAGGGTCGCGACCGTGCGGCGATCCTGGTTGCATTCGAGCCAGGCCTCGGCGCCGATCATCATCGTCGTCAGGTTGGTTTGCGCATCGAGATCGACGAGCAGGACCCGCTTACCGAAGACCCCGGCCAGAAACTCGGCGACGCCGGCGGTGAGCGTCGTCTTGCCCACGCCGCCCTTGAGACTGATCGTCGCGATCACCGTCGGCATGGCACATGCTAACGCCCCGCCGCGGTCAGTACGTGGTGTTGTTGTTCTTCTTCGACGACCGCAAGAGCATGAATCCGCCGTAGATCGCGAGCGCGATGATGGCGATCCAGAACAGTCCCTTGAGCAGCGGCCCGATGATGGCGAGCGCGAGCAGGGCGACCGCAATGATGCCCAGGACCTTCCAGAAGGTGAGTCCGCTGTTGGTGTGCGTTGGTGTTGTCATGACTCCACTGTGGCGCGAGTTCGGGCAGATTTCACCTGCTCAGCGCCGATCTCGGTGAAAGTTCAGGGATCACCCTGAGGGTCGCAGCAGAATCGTCACAGGCAGAATGGTCGTGTGCCGATACCCGAGTTCATCCGCGAGTTGCGTGAACATGTCGGTCAGCGTCCGCTGTGGCTGTCCGGCGTCAGCGCGATCGTGCTCGACGACACCAATCGCATCTTGCTGACCAATCGCGTCGACACCGGGCAATGGGCCGTGGTGTCGGGGGTCCTCGAACCCGGCGAGGAACCGGCGCGCGCCGTGCTGCGCGAGATCGTCGAAGAGACCGGCGTGACCGCCGAGGTCGTCCGGCTGACCAGTATCGACGTGACACCGACCATCACGTATCCGAATGGTGACCAGACGCAATACCTCGACCTCTGTTTCCTGGCTTATCACCGCTCGGGTGAACCGCATGCCGCCGACGACGAGAACACCGAGGTGGCCTGGTTCGCGCCGGACGCACTGCCCGACGACCTGTCGGCGACGTCGCGCCTACGCATCGAGAAGGCGCTCGCCGGCAGCCTGGAGACATGGTTCGCACGCTGAGCGGAAACTCCGGACTGTCGGAATATCCGCGCCAGGCGATGGCCTTGAACCCGGTATGACCACATCCACACGAATCGTTGCGACCGCGTACGGAGAGCCGACCACCGTCCTCGGCCAGGTAGAAGAAGAACTGCCACCACCGGGTCCCGGACAGGTCACCGTGCAGGTGCAGGCCGTCGGCGTCAACCCCATCGACCTCGCCCGGGTGACCGGCCGGATGGGTGCCGACGAATCGAAGCTCCCGCTCGCGCTCGGCTTCGAGGCGTCCGGCGTGATAACCGCCGTCGGCGACGGCGTCGAGCGTGAGGTCGGCGACGAGGTGATCGCCTACTCGGTCCTCGGCGCCTATGCATCCGCACTGAACGCCGACCACAGTAAGATCCACGACAAACCGGCAGATCTCGACTTCGAGCGGGCTGCCGGGCTGCTGCTGGTCGGCGAGACCGCGGCCGATGCCGTCGCCACGGCGAACGTCAGCGCAGGCGACATCGTGTTGGTGCACGGCGGTTCCGGAGCGGTCGGCTCCGTCGTCGTGCAGCTGGCCGTCAAGGCCGGGGCGACGGTGATCGCCACCGGATCATCGGCCAATCAGAGCTTCATCAGCGGACTCGGCGCGATTCCGGTAACCTACGGTCCCGGCCTGCTCGACCGGGTGGTCGCAGCCGCACCCGGAGTCATCACCAGCACCATCGACGCCGTCGGAACCGACGAGGCCATCGACACCTCGCTGTCTTTGCACTCGGCCGACAAGATCGTCAGCATTGCCGCGTTCGGTCGTGGCGGCGACGGCATCAAGCTCGTCGACGGTAGCTCCGCCGAGAGCAAAGCCCATCGCGCACAGGCCATTCCAGAACTCATCGCGGCCGCCGCATCGGGCGAGCTGGTCACCGAGATCGCCTCGACCTACCCGCTGGCCGACGCCGCCAAGGCCCTCACCGAACTCGGCGGCTCGCACCCCCGCGGCAAGATCATCCTAATCCCGTAAACCCTCGAAAGGAGCGATATGGCTACCCCCGCAATCACTCTCAACAATGGCGTCGAGATCCCACAGCTGGGTTTCGGCGTGTTCCAGATCCCGCCGGCCGACACGAAAGCGGCAACACTGACCGCATTCGAGGTGGGCTACCGGCACATCGACACCGCCGAAATGTACGGCAACGAAAAGGAAGTCGGCCAGGCGGTGGCCGAGTCCGGACTGCCTCGTGACGAGGTGTTCATCACCAGCAAGCTCAACAACAGCTTCCACGCCTACGACGACGCTCTGCGCGCCACCGATCAGACCCTTGCCGACCTGGGTGTCGACGCCGTCGATCTGTTCCTGATCCACTGGCCACTGCCCGACGTTGGCGATTACGTCGAAACGTGGCGTGCGCTGGAGAAGATCCACGCCGACGGCAAGGCCCGCGCGATCGGGGTGTCGAATTTCCAGCAGGCACATCTGCAACGCCTCTTCGACGAGACCGACATCGTGCCGGCCGTCAACCAGATCGAGGTACATCCCTACCTGTCCCAGAACCCGTTGCGTGAGTTCAACTCCGAACACGGCATCGCGACCGAGGCGTGGTCGCCGATCGCCCAGGGCGACGTCCTCGACGATCCGGTGCTCGGCAAGATCGCGTCGGAGAAGGGTCGTTCGGTGGCGCAGGTGACCTTGCGCTGGCACATCCAGCGCGGCGACATCGTGTTCCCCAAGTCGGTGACACGGTCCCGCGTCGAGGAGAACTTCGCGCTGTTCGACTTCGAACTGTCGCCCGAGGACGTGGCCGCCATCGAGGGGCTGAACAAGGACAAACGACGCGGACCCGATCCCGACACGTTCAACTGGGTGCCGGAGAGCTGACGCCGTCGAGCTGTCGAGCACAATGAGGGCATGAGGATCTCGCGACGTGCCCAGCGGGTGGCGCCGTTCTACGCGATGGAGTTCGCGAAGAAGGCAGCCGCGATCGACGCGCAAGGGCACGACGTGGTGAAGCTGAACATCGGCGAACCCGACTTCGGTGCACCGCCGGCATTCCTCGAGGCAGCTCGTGAGCTGACAGACGGCCGCCCTCTCGCGTACACGCCCGCACTCGGTCTGCCCGAATTGCGCGAGGCGATCGCCGACTTCTACTCGCACCATTTCCGGGCCGAGGTGACCGCGGATCGGGTCGCGGTCACCTCCGGCGCGTCGGCGGCGCTTCTGTTGGCGTGCGCGGCGCTCATCGATCCGGGTGACGGTGTCCTCATCGGCGATCCGTCGTATCCGTGCAACCGCCAGTTCGCGGAGAGTTTCGGCGCCGACGTCACCCTCATCCCGACCACGCCGGCCACCCGCTTCCAGCTGACCACCAACGCCGTCGACGCGGCATGGACGAACACGACGCGCGGTGTAGTGGTGGCGACGCCGTCCAACCCGACCGGGACGTCGATGCCCTACGACGAACTGGTCGCGATGTGCGATCTGGTGTCCGAGCGAGACGGGTGGACCATCGTCGACGAGATCTATCTCGGTCTGTCCGACCCGGGCCCCGACGGCCGGCCGCCGCGGTCGGTGCTGTCAGCAGGTACCGCGGGCACCCAGGACGCGATCGTCGTCAACAGTTTCTCCAAGTATTTCGGGCTCACCGGATGGCGCCTGGGCTGGTGCATCGTTCCCGAGTCCCTGATCGACGTCATCGAACGTCTTGCCCAGAACTTCTACGTCTGCCCGCCGACGCCGGCCCAGTTCGCTGCGCTGAGTTGCTTCACCCCGGAGTCGTTGGCGGTCACCGAACGTCGGCGCATCGAGTTCGCCGACCGGCGCCAGATCATCATCGACGGCCTCGCCAGTATCGGCCTCGAGGTTCCGGTGGTGCCCGACGGCGCCTTCTACGTCTACATCGACGTCGGCAACACCGGCCTCACGTCGTCCGAGTTCTGCGACCGCGCACTCACCGAAGCCCACGTAGCACTTACTCCCGGAAAGGATTTCGGCGTCGCGGGCGCCGAACGGTACGTGCGCCTGTCCTACGCCGCGTCGGCCGAGGACCTCACCAAGGCTGTCGAGCGACTCGGCACCTTCCTCGCCTGACAACTGGAGCTGAGTTGGAGAACGCGAGTGCTGCAGCACTCGCGTTCTCCAACACGACTCCAGTTGTGAGATGGGAAGAGGACACGTCATTACTACAG
>NZ_JBEXMX010000043.1:26000-47203 GCF_040610755.1 Gordonia sp. NPDC003585
CGCCGCGGCGCCCTCCCACCCCCCAATGGCTTCCCTGCGCCGCGCCCCCACCCCCCCCAAAACCGGCGCGCTGTTTTGCTCACCCGAGTGCTGCAGCACTCGCGTTCTCCAACTCGACTCCAGTTCTGGTTCACGCAGGCATCAACTTCAGACTGACGAGCCAACTCCGGACCCTCGGCACCATCAGCCCCTGCTCAAGGTCCTTCCATATCCACCGCACCACCATCACGCCCATTGCGCGGAGCGCGTCCTCGCGAGCCTTCTCGCGGACCACCACCTCGGCTGGGTCCTCGCCCGGACGTAGCAGCTTCTTGTACTTCACCTTTCCGTCGAACTCCCCGACCAGCTTGCCCTCCCAGTCGAAGTCGGTGCGTGCAACCAGGTTGCCGTCCTCGTCGAGGAATTCGCGCTGAAGTCTCGCGATGGGGAATCCCGCCTCGATCATCTGAGCCCGGCTCCACGATTCACCTGGATTCTCGGCGCCTGCATCCGCGTGGTGGAGGGCCCTTCGTGCCTGGGCGATCCCACGCCGTCGCCCCACGAGCATCCCCCTCATGACGCCCCGATCGGCTCCTTGTCGCAGCGCGGAATCGAACACCGCCAGCGCAGCAGCAAAGTTGGTTGCCGTGCACGCGACGTCGACGGCGGTGCGCTCCATGGAGGTCACCAACACCCCCTGGACCTCGATGATGTCGTCGTCCGACAGGTGCGCGGCATGGTTGTGCTGGGTGTCGGTTCGGAATCCACCGACGGGTCCGGCCGTAGTGTGAACTCGGCGCAAGCTTGGCCGCAGCATCTCAATCCCCAGGATTACAGCTGCCGACTGGTGACTCAGCGGCACACGCTTCGGTGGCTCATCGCCTTCGGGATTCTCTGCCGCAGCTGCCGATTCGCGACAGCGGGCGTAAGCGATCGCCTTGAGGCGGTGCCATTCGGTCGCCTTCCGATCTCCGGCGACAACGAATACGCCGCGCATGACGGACGTGATCTCCCCAGCGCGCACGGAGCGTCGGAGATCGTCGTCGGTGAGCCTGGCGGCGATCACAGCACGGCGGTAGATGAGGCCATCGGGGTCAGTTGGGTAAGTCGGCATGTGAAGTTTGACGCAGCGGGACGCCGACCGGTTCCCTCACCGACGACACCTTGAGTCGAGTTGGAGAACGCGAGTCCTGCAGCAAAAGCGGTGTGCAACGAGAGTCGAATAGGGCCGCGGCCGCCGAAGGGGGGGACCCAAACCGTGGCCCCACCAGGTGGTGTGGCCATGAGCACCCCGACCATCGATCCGAAGAAGGTTTCCACCGCGGTCGACGAGGTGGTGCAGGCCGCGTCGACGGGCGACGATCGGGTGCCCGGGGTGGTCGCGGGCGTCACCACGGACACCGAGACGATCTATCTCGGCCGGTCCGGGCGCCGGGCCATCGACGACGAGCAGCCGATGACCGACGACACCGTGTTCGCCATCTTCTCCACCACCAAGGCCATCACCGGCACCGCGGCGCTGCAGCTCGTCGAGGACGGTCAGCTGGATCTGCAAGCGCCCGCGCGCGAATACGTGCCCGCGATCGGCGAATTGCAGGTCATCGAGGGCTTCGACGACGACGGGTCGCCGAGACTGCGCAAGCCTGCGTCCGACATCACCACGCACCACCTGCTTACCCACACCGCGGGTTTTGGATACGACTTCTTCAACGAGACCTACAACCGGCTGGCCACCGAACAGGGTCAGCCGAGCATCATCGAGGCGACCAAGACCGCGTTGCGCACGCCGCTACTGTTCGACCCCGGAACCAAATGGGAGTACGGCAGCAACATCGACTGGGCGGGTCAGGTTGTCGAGGCGGTCAGCGGACAACGGCTCGGCGCCGTGATGAGCGACCGGATCTTCAGTCCGCTCGGCATGTCCAACACGTCGTTCGACCTGTACCCCGACACCGACGGTCGACGCGCACGGATGCACCATCGCGGCGAAGACGGTTCGCTCTCGCCCAACCACAAGTGGGCACTGCCCGCCGACCCCGAGGTCCACATGGGTGGACACGGGCTCTACTCGACGGTCGGCGACTACCTCAAGTTCATGCGGATGTGGCTCAACGACGGCATGTCCGACTCCGGTGAGCAGGTGCTGAAACCCGAAACCGTCGAGATGGCCGAGCGCAATCACCTCGGCGATCTCAAGGTGACCGCCCTGCCCGGCGTCATCCCGGCCCTCTCCAACGACGCCGAGTTCTTCCCGGGAATGCCCAAGTCCTGGGCGTACACCTTCATGATCAACGACGAGGACGCGCCGACCGGCCGCCCCGCGGGCGCACTGGCGTGGGCCGGGCTGGCGAATCTGTACTACTGGATCGACCGGCGCAACAAGATCGGCGGCTACTGGGCCACCCAGATCCTCCCCTTCGCCGACGCCATCTCAGTGGGCCGCTACCTCGAGTTCGAGACCGCCGCGTACAACGCCCTCGGCGCCGACTGAAAGCCTCCCACCTGGTCATTTGCGCTGCTGAACCCCTGCTGACCGATCTCACATCGGCCGTTGTCTCACAGTGAGACGCATGTGTTGCAGATCACAAGGTTGTATCAAAGTCGCTCCAGCCCAGCAGGCCGGCACCGCGTCGGCCTTCTCACGAGGAGGCGCACATTGAGCAGGCAGAGCTTGACCAAAGCACATGCAAAGATCACCGAACTGTCCTGGGAACCCACCTTCGCCACTCCCGCGACCCGCTTCGGCACCGACTACACGTTTGAGAAGGCCCCGAAGAAGGACCCGCTCAAGCAGATCATGCGGTCCTACTTCCCCATGGAGGAGGAGAAGGACAACCGCGTCTACGGCGCCATGGACGGCGCGATTCGCGGCAACATGTTCCGCCAGGTCCAGGAACGCTGGCTCGAATGGCAGAAGCTGTTCCTGTCGATCATCCCGTTCCCGGAGATCTCCGCGGCCCGCGCGATGCCGATGGCCATCGACGCCGTGCCCAACCCGGAGATCCACAACGGTCTGGCCGTGCAGATGATCGACGAGGTTCGTCATTCGACGATCCAGATGAACCTCAAGAAGCTGTACATGAACAACTACATCGACCCGGCCGGCTTCGACATCACCGAGAAGGCGTTCGCCAACAACTACGCGGGCACCATCGGCCGGCAGTTCGGCGAGGGATTCATCACCGGCGACGCCATCACCGCCGCCAACATCTACCTGACCGTGGTCGCCGAGACCGCCTTCACCAACACCCTATTCGTCGCGATGCCCGACGAAGCGGCCGCCAACGGCGACTACCTGCTGCCCACCGTGTTCCACTCGGTCCAGTCCGACGAGTCTCGGCACATCTCCAACGGCTACTCCATCCTCCTGATGGCACTGGCCGACGAGCGCAATCGTCCACTGCTGGAACGTGATCTGCGCTATGCGTGGTGGAACAACCACTGCGTGGTCGACGCCGCGATCGGCACCTTCATCGAATACGGCACCAAGGACCGCCGCAAGGACCGGGAGAGCTACGCCGAGATGTGGCGTCGCTGGATCTACGACGACTACTACCGCAGTTACCTTCTGCCACTCGAGAAGTACGGCCTGACCATCCCGCACGACCTCGTCGAAGAGGCCTGGAACCGCATCACCAACAAGCACTATGTGCACGAGGTGGCCCGGTTCTTCGCCACCGGCTGGCCGGTCAACTACTGGCGGATCGACCCGATGACCGACAAGGACTTCGAGTGGTTCGAGGAGAAGTATCCCGGTTGGTACAACAAGTTCGGCAAGTGGTGGGAGAACTACAACCGCCTCAAGTATCCGGGCAAGAACAAGCCGATCGCCTTCGAGGACGTCGACTACGAGTATCCGCACCGCTGCTGGACCTGCATGGTGCCGGCCCTCATCCGTGAGGACATGGTGGTCGACAAGGTCGACGGCCAGTGGCGCACCTACTGCTCGGAGACCTGCGCGTGGACCGACAAGGTGGCCTTCCGTGGCGAGTACGAGGGCCGCGAGACCCCGAACATGGGGCGGCTCACCGGCTTCCGCGAATGGGAGACACTGCATCACGGCGGCGATCTGGCCGACATCATCACGAACCTCGGGTACGTGCGTGACGACGGCAAGACGCTGATCCCGCAGCCACATCTGGATCTCGATCCGGACAAGATGTGGACGCTCGACGACGTGCGCGGCATCCAGTTCGGCAGCCCCAACGTGGCGCTGAACGAGATGTCCGACGAAGAACGCGAGGCCCACGTCGCCGCGTATCGCGCCAACAAGAACGGGGCCGTCACGGTCTGACGACCCCGCCCGGCAACGGTGGACGACATTCGCAGGTCGCCCACCGTTGCCGGCCCGACCCCGCACACAGCCCCGACTGAGCACCGAAAGGCGACCCAGTGGCAGACACACACCGCATCAACTTCGAACCCGTCGACATCGAGATGGAGGTCAGCGAGGACGAGACCATCCTCGACGCCGCATTCCGGCAGGGCATCCACCTGATGCACGGTTGCCGAGAGGGTCGGTGTTCGGCTTGCAAGTCGTACATGCTCGACGGTGACGTGCAGATGGACGACTACTCGACGTTCGCGTGCAACGACTCCGAGGAGGCCGAGGGATACGTACTCCTTTGCCGCACTTACGCATACAGCGACTGTGAGATCGAGCTGCTCAACTTCGACGAGGACGAGTTGCTCGGCGGCGCACCCATCCAGGACGTGCGTACCAAGGTGGCCGGCATCGAACCGCTCACCCGCGACATCGTCTCGCTGAAGCTCGACGTCGTCGAACCCGAAGCGCTCGAATTCAAGGCCGGCCAGTACGTCGACCTGTTCATCCCCGGCACCGACGAGAAGCGGTCGTTCTCGTTGGCGACCACACCGAGCACGCCCGACCGCCTCGAGTTCGTCATCAAGAAGTACCCGAACGGGCTCTTCGCCGGCATGCTCGAGGACGGCCTCTCGGTGGGCGACGAGATCATGATCAACGGCCCGTACGGGTCGTGCTGTCTGCGCAACGGACACGTGCTCCCGATCGTGTGCATCGGGGGTGGCGCCGGGATGGCACCGCTGCTCTCGCTGCTCCGTCACATCAGCGAGACGGGACTCAACCGTACGGTGCACTTCTACTACGGAGCACGTACCGCCGCGGATCTGTTCTATCTCGACGAAATTGCCGCTCTCGGAGAGAAACTCGACAACTTCGAGTTCATCGCCTGTCTCTCCGAATCGGCCGATCAGGCTCCCGGCGGCGTCACCGTCGCCGAGGGCAACGTCACCGACATCGTCGACGCGGGCGAATCGGACCTGGCCCGAACGGAGGTGTATTTCTGCGGCCCCCCACCCATGGTCGACGCGGCACTCGCGCTCGCCGAACAACATTCGGTCCCCCGGGATCAGATCTTCTACGACAAGTTCACCAGCCCGGCATTTGACTAGACCTCAGCCCGAACGACAGGAATGACAGGTATGTCTGCACCAGCCGAACCGCGGGAACGTAGTTTCCCGTCAATCGAATTCACCGACGCCGAAGCCGGCGCCCGTGAGTTCCCGAGCAGCAAGAGCCGCAAGTACAGCTACTACACCCCGGCCCGTAAGCGCGCGACGATCTACGAAGACGTCACCGTCGACGTGCAGCCGGATCCCGACCGTCACCTGACCCAGGGCTGGATCTACGGATTCGGCGACGGCCCCGGTGGGTATCCGCAGGAATGGACCGAAGCCAAGTCCAGCAACTGGCACGACTTCCTCGACCCCAACGAGGAGTGGGAACAGACCATCTACCGCAACAACTCCGCGGTGGTCCATCAGGTCGACCTGTGCCTGCAGAACGCAAAGCGCGCCCGCGCCTACGACGGCTGGAATTCGGCCTGGCTCAAGTTCATCGAACGCAACCTCGGTGCGTGGATGCACGCCGAGAGCGGCATGGGCCTGCACGTGTTCACCTCCATCCAGCGCTCTGCGCCGACCAACATGATCAACAACGCGGTGGCCGTCAACGCGGCACACAAGTTGCGGTTCGCCCAGGATCTGGCGCTGTTCAACCTCGACCTGTCCGAGGCCGAGGAAGCGTTCGACGGATCGGCGCACAAGGAGGTCTGGCAGTCGGCGCCGGAGTGGCAGCCGGTGCGTGAGACGCTGGAACGCATCACCGCCATCGGCGACTGGGCACAGCTGTTGTTCGCCACCAACATCGTGTTCGAACAGCTCGTCGGCGCGCTGTTCCGCACCGAGTTGGTCATGCAGGTGGCCGCCCGCAACGGCGACTACATCACCCCGACCATCGTCGGCACGGGCGAATACGACTACGACCGCGACCTCAATTACACCCGGGCACTGTTCCAGATGCTCGCGCGCGACGAGAAATACGCCGTCGACAACCGAAAGTTGTTCGCGGACTGGATGTCCGAATGGGTGCCCAGGTGCTTGGAGGCGGCAAACGCGCTGCAGCCGATCTGGTCGCAGCCGGCCGACAAGTCCGTCACCTTCCAATCGAGTCTCGCGACCGCGAAAACCAAGTTCGCCGATGTGCTGGCCGCCATCGACGTCGACATCCCCGAGGAGTTGAACCAGTGAGCACCATGCAGTTCGGAACCGACACCGAGTTCTCCAACATGTGCGGCGTCACGCTCATGAACACCCCGATCGGACGCGTCGTCGCAGATGTGATGGGCGCCAAAGACGGTGTCGAACTCACCGAGTACCCCTCGATGATCCGGGTGGACGGGGTCAACCGGCTCACCTTCGACTACGACGAACTGACCGACGCCCTCGGCCAGGACTTCGACGGGTCGATCTTCGAGGAGATCAGCTCCACCCACTACGGACGGATGGTGCATCTCGACGACCGCACGATCCTGTTCGCCAGCCCCGAGGACGCGGCCGAGTTCATCGGCTTCGATCTGACTGCGTCCAGCTGATCCTCACTGCCGGGGGTGCGCGTCCCCAGCGCACCCCCGGCGGTGATTCCAGTCCGCTCCCACCACAGTTCTCCCAGCCCATCTTTCAGCCCACAGTTACAGCCCACCTCCGAGAGAGCGAGTGATCCGATGTTCGAAAAGAACGGCGACAAGTACTTCATCGTCGATGCCCACGTCCACCTGTGGGACGGCCGAGAAAGCAACCAGCGCAACATCCACGGCAAACAGTTCATCGACTGCTTCTACGACTATCACCGCAATCTCAGTCCGGAGGAAGAGGTCTGGGACTACGACACCTACTGCTACTACGGAGCCGACCGGCTCATGAACGACCTGTTCGAGGACGGGCCGGCCGATCACGCGATTTTCCAGGCCACCATCCTGCGCGACTTCTACGTCAACGGCTTTGCGCAGGTCGACGATTCATTGAAGCTCGTCCAGGACAACCCCGGCAAGCTCACCTACAACCACGCCTACGATCCACGTGACGGCGAGAGCGGCCTCGAGCAACTCCGCAAGGACGCCGATTCGATGCAACTCAAGGGCGTCAAGCTCTATACCGCCGAGTGGCATGGCGAGTCGCGGGGTTACAAGCTCGACGACCCGTGGTCACGGAAGTACCTCGAGGAATGTATCAAGCTGGGCATCAAGAACATCCACGTCCACAAGGGACCGACCATCCGGCCGCTGGACCGCGACGCGTTCGACGTCGCCGACGTCGACAAGGTCGCCACCGACTACCTCGACCTGAACTTCATCATCGAGCACGTCGGGTTGCCGCGCCTCGAGGACTTCTGCTGGATCGCCACCCAGGAGTCGAATGTGTACGGAGGCCTGGCCGTGGCGATTCCGTTCATCCACACGCGGCCAAGGTATTTCGCCCAGATCATCGGCGAGCTGCTGTATTGGATCGGCGAGGACAAGATCCTCTTCGCCAGCGACTACGCGCTCTGGAACCCCACCTGGCTCGTCGACCGCTTCGTCGACTTCCAGATTCCGGAGGACATGACGGAGTACGCCCCGATCACCACCGACCAGAAGCGCAAGATCCTCGGCCTCAACGCGGCGGCGCTCTATCCGCACATCGAAGTGCCTGAGGAACTGCGGATTCCCACCGACGCAGCAGACCCCGGCGCCGAGGTGGCAACCGGCGCACCCGAGGCGGCCAACGCATGACCATCACCGCGCCACCGGCCTCACTGGCCATCGGTGCCGCTGTGCAGCAGGCGTTGTCGACGGTCATCGATCCCGAACTCGACCAGCCGATCACCGACCTCAAGTTCATTCGGTCCATCGAGATCGATGACACGTCGGTGACCGTTCACCTCCGGCTCCCAACATCGTTCTGCGCGCCCAACTTCGCCTACCTGATGGCATCCGACGCACAGGACGCGCTCGAGGCGATCGACGGCGTCGGCGAGGTACATGTGCTGCTCGATGACCACCACGACAGCGACAAGATCAACGCGGGACTGGCGGCGGCGGCCGGCTATGTGGGCACCTTCGGCTCGGAGGCCGACGAGGGACTCGACGAATTGCGACGCACATTCGCCCGCAAGGCTCACGTCGCCGCGATGGAACGCTCGCTCACCGAGATCATCCGCAACGGTGAGGTGACCGTCGACGAGGTCGGTCACGTGCTCCTCCGCGATCTGCCTCCGGGACCCAACCGGTCGGCGTTGTTGCGCCGGCGCGCCGACATCGGACTCACCCTGTGCCCCAACAGCCGGGTCCTCGTCGACGACCATGGGCATCCGATTCCCGACGAGCAGGTCCCCATGCGGCTGAGATTCGCGCGGTCCGTGCGCATCTCGATCGAGGGCAACGCCCACTTCTGCCGCGGCCTGCTGGCCACCCGCTACGCCGACGACGACGAGTGCGACGGCACCAGCGAACCGATCATCACCAACCTGCGCGAGGAGACGCCATGAGAGCAGTCCAAGTTGTCGGTTACCACGACAAACTCCAGTTGAACGAGGTCCCCGACCCCGAGATCACCGGGCCGCTCGACGTGATCGTGAAGATCGGCGGCGCCGGCGTGTGCCGCACCGATCTGCACATTCTGGAAGGGCAGTGGGCCGAGAAGAGCGGCGTCGCACTGCCGTACACGATCGGGCATGAGAACGCCGGCGTCGTGGAGGCGATCGGCGATGCGGTCACCAATGTGACGGTCGGCGAGAAGGTGATCCTGCACCCGCTGATCACCTGCGGACTCTGTCGTGCCTGCCGCGACGGCGATGACGTGCATTGCGAGAACAGCCAATTCCCGGGAATCGACACTGCCGGCGGCTACGCCGACTTTCTGAAGACCACCGCGCGCAGCGTGGTGCGGATCGACGATTCCCTCGAACCCGCCGACGTCGCGGCTCTTGCCGATGCCGGGCTGACCGCCTACCACGCCGCGGCGAAGGTCGACCGGATGACCCGACCGGGCGACACGTGCGTCATCATCGGCGCAGGCGGATTGGGACACATCGGGATTCAGGTTCTCGCCGCCATCTCGGGACTCACTCTCGTGGTGGTCGACCGCAACCCGGACGCGGTGAAACTCGCCGTCGAAGTCGGTGCGCACAAGGGCATCGTCGCCGACGGAAGTCACGTCCAGCAGGTCCTCGACCTCACCGACGGCAAAGGCGCCGAGGCGGTTCTGGACTTCGTCGGCGAAGGCGGCGCGACCGCCGAGGGCATCGCGATGCTGCGCCGCGCCGGCAACTACTTCGTGGTCGGCTACGGCGAGAACATCGACGTCCCGACCATCGACGTGATCTCCACCGAGATCAACTTCATCGGCAACCTCGTCGGCTCTTACAACGACCTCAACGAACTGATGACCCTGGCCGCCCAAGGAAAGGTGAAGCTGCACACCACGAAATACGCCCTCGACGACTACCAACAGGCACTCGACGACCTCGACGCCGGACGCGTCCGGGGCCGCGCGATCCTCGTTCCCTGACAACGACCGCCGCTCACCCCGAGCGACACCCGACCCCCGCTCCCTGAGGTGCTCGAGGCGCTAGCCGAGAGCCTCGAAGGGCCGGCGACGCAACCTCACCAGCCCTTCGAGGCTCGTCGCTAGCGCTCCTCGCACCTCAGGGAGCGAAGAAAACCCACAACACAGAGAAAAGGTGAGATCATGGCCAAAGAGTTGCGCTACAACGCCGAAGCGCGGCTGCGACTGGAGCGGGGCGTCAACGCCCTCGCGGACGCCGTCAAGGTGACACTCGGGCCCAAGGGCCGAAATGCGGTGCTGGAGAAGCTGACCGGACCGCCAACGATAACCAACGACGGTGTGACCATCGCCCGGGAGATCCAGTTGCGCGATCCGTTCGCCAACATGGGTGCCCAGCTGGTCAAGGAAGTCGCGATGAAGACCAACGGGGTGGTCGGTGACGGCACCACCACCGCCACGGTCCTCGCCCAGGCCATGGTGCGGGAGGGGTTGCGTGCCGTCGAACAAGGCGCCAACCCGATGCGGGTCCGCCGCGGCATCGAACGAGCCGTCGGCGCGGTCACCGAGGCCCTCACCGGGCAGGCAGTGCAGATCGGCGGCCGCGACGACCTCGCGCGGATCGCCAGCCTTGCGGCCAGTGACGACGAGGTGATCGGCGAGGTGATCGCGACCGCCGTCGAACATGTCGGCCGCAATGGTGTGATCACCACCGAAGAGAGCGACGTGCTCGGCCTCGCGGTCGACGTCGTCGACGGGATCGAGTTCGACCACGGCTACATCTCCGGCTACATGGTCACCAATCCCGATCGCATGGAAGCTGTCCTCGACAACCCGGTGGTGCTGCTCACCAACAAGAAGATCACCGACGTGCGCGACGTCATGCCGGCCATCGAGTCGGCCAAGCGCGCCGATCGCCCGCTGCTGATCCTCGCCGAAGATGTCGACGGTCCCGCGCTGCAGCTGCTCGTCGGCGGCAACATGCACAAGACCATGCAGTCCGTGGTGGTGCGCGCGCCCGGTTTCGGTCATCGTCGGGTCGCCGAACTCGAGGACCTCGCCGTCGCACTGGGCGGTCACGTCATCGCCAAGGACACCGGCCTCGAACTCAGCGAGGTCTCCGTCGAGCATCTCGGCACCTGCGACCGGGTGACGGTCACGGAGAACGAGACCACCATCGTCGGCGCCCACGGCGACCAGGCGCGCGTCGACGCCCGGGTCAGTCAGCTCGAAGCACAGTTGGACCGGGCCCGCATCGACGCCGATCGCGACAGCCTGGAACTGCGCATTGCCCGGCTGACCGGCCGGGTCGCCGTGATCCGGGTCGGCGGTGTCACCAGCGTCGAACTCAAGGAGCGGATGCTGCGCGTGGAGGATGCACTCGCCGCGACCCGGGCCGCAGTGGAGGCGGGCATCGTCTCCGGTGGCGGCACCGCGCTCGCACAGGCCCACCGAGCACTCGAACCTCTCGAGGCACTCGGCGACGAGGCCGTGGGCATCGACGTCGTGCGACGCTCACTCGCCGAGCCGCTGTTCTGGATCGCCACCAACGCCGGCTTCGACGGCGAGGAGGTCGTCAAGGTGGTCGCGGGACTGCCCCTCGGACACGGCTTCAACGCACTCACCGGTGGCTACGGCGACATGTTCGACGAGGGCGTCATCGACCCGTGCAAGGTGACGCGAGCGGCGCTGGAGAGTGCTGCTTCGATCGCCGCGCTCCTGATCACCACGGAGACGGCCGTCGTAGAAGAAGTGATGGGCAATCCAGGTGCCATCCCGGCACCGGGCTTCGGCGACCTCGCCGAAGGAATGGTACGTCCGTCCAACATCTACTGACGTCTCGAGCCGGGTCGGCGGCGATCCGAACATCATGTTCGCGGCGTTGATCGCCGCCGGCCCATCCCCCACCACACAGCCGTGTGGGTACACTGGAAATATGTGATCCACGACACATCCGCAGGAGGAGGTCCGACCGGATCGGTGAGAGTTCAGCCCACAGCCCAGGCACCACAATCGCCCATCTACGTTGCGAAAGCACGCGAACGATTTCTCAGTGACGACGGCATCGACGATGCCATCCGCGAGAGCATCTCCACGTCATGGAAGCGGTCGCGTTCCTTCAACGTCCACGCCGATCGTCTCGAACTGCCGTTCGTGCGTGAACCCAACCCCGACGGTGTGCTCACCAGAGCGGCACGGCCCGTCATCGATCAACTCGCCGAGAACCTGTCGGCCGAACCGGTGAGCATCATCCTCACCTCACCCGACGGTGTGGTGCTGTCGCGGACCACGCGGTCGCGGAACCTGCAGGCACGTCTGGACGACGTGAGCCTGGCCCCCGGATACAGCTACAACGAGGAGTTCGCCGGCACCAACGGCATCGGCACCGCTCTCGAATCCCGGCAGCCGACCCTGGTGACCGGCGCCGAGCATTACGCCGGCTGCCTGGCACAACTGTCGTGCGCCGGGGTGCCCATCCGCAGCCCGATCACCGGCGCCGTGATCGGCGCGCTCGACCTCACCGGCTGGGTCGACGAGGGCGGGTCACTGCTGATGGCGCTCGCCAAGTCGGCGACCGTGCAGATCGAACATCAGATGCTGTCGATGGCCAGCGAACGCGAGTCGCGACTGCTCGCCGCCTACCTCGCGACGTGTCGTCGGGCGCCGCAGATGATGGTGCTCGCGATTGCCGCCGACGTGGTCCTGATGAATCGGCGCCTGCGGCTCAGCATCGACCCGGCCGATCAGGTCTCGATGCTAGAGCACGCTGTCGACCTCACCATGGACGGCACGACCTCACGCAGCATCAACACGCTGCCGAGCGGCCGCACGGTGCGCCTCTCCCCCGTCGACGGCTATCAGGACGTCCCGGAGATGGCGGTATTTCATGTCCATCTGGTCGATCCACCGACCGCGTCACCTGTGGAAAGGACCACCCCGACCCCACTCCCGGGCGTCGTCGGCCGCAGTTCATCGTGGCGGCAGTGCTGCGATCGCGTTGCCCGCTATACCCGGTCCGGCGAGTGGATCGTGGTCTCCGGCGAACCCGGCTCGGGTCGCGCGGCCATCCTGCGTGCAGCCGCAGCACTCTATCGGCAGGGGTCGACGCGCGACTTCGGACCACGCGACTTCGACGACCCCGAATCACTGGAAACCCTTGCGACAGAACTCGAACGAGACGACTTCTGCGTCGTTCTGCGCGATGTCGACCAGCTCGACGACGAGACGACTGCCGCGATCGCCGATCTGCTGCCGGGTCGTGAACACACCGGGATGGTCGGGATCACGATGTCTTCTGACGCCACCGACCCCGGATTGGGCGCGACGCTGCTTCCATTCTTCGGGCACACCGTCGAACTACCACCGCTGCGGCATCGCATCGAAGATCTGCAGGATCTCGTCCCGACGTTGCTCCGCCAACTCACGCGCGGTCGGGAGCTCACCGTGTCGGGTGAGGCGATGCGTCAGCTCAGCAAGTACAGCTGGCCGGGCAACGTCGCCGAGCTGCGACAGATGTTGCGGGAGGTCGTGACCCACCAACGTCGCGGCGTCATCACCGTCAAACAACTGCCCCCGACCTGCCGGTCGCTCAGCCGCCACACCCTGACCCGCATCGAGGCGCTGGAACGGGACGCGATCGTGCGAAGCCTGGAGGAGAACGGGCACAACAAGATCGCCGCCGCCAACGCGCTGGGAATCTCCCGCGCGACGATCTACCGCAAGATCAAGGAATTCGGCATCGACGTGTGACCTGCCGCCACCGAGTACGGTCTTAACCGTGCGATTCACAGACGAACGAGCGGCGATCGTCGCGGCCGCCCACCGACTGGCTGCCCGGGGCCTGACGTTCGGCACCGGGGGCAACCTGTCCATCCGCATCGACGACGCGGTGGTGATGACCCCGTCGGGCTGCTACCTCGACTCGGTGACCGCCGACCAACTCGTCGTCGTCGACCTCGACGGCACCGTGCTGGAGGAGACGCCGCACGTGCCGACCTCGGAGTTGCACATCCACCTCGACGTCTACAAGTCCACGTCAGCTCGGGCCGTCGTGCACGCCCACCCCGTCGCATCGATCGCGGTGTCGAATCTGACCGACGAGCTGCCGGTGGTTCACTACACGCAGTCGATGCTCGGCGGAGCCATCCGCGTGGCCCCGTATGCGGTGTTCGGCAGTCGGGAACTCAGCGACGGCGTGGTCGCCGCCCTGGCCGACCGCACTGTTGCACTCATGCGCAACCATGGTTCCGTCGGATACGGGAACACCCTCGAATCCGCCTGCGACAGCATCGAACTGCTCGATTGGCTCGCCCGCATTCATCTGCAAGCACCCGGCGGAACAGTTCTCGATCAAGCACAGGTCGTCGAGGTGCTCGAGACAGCCACGCGGCGGCACTACCGAGCCTTCCGGGGCGGGAGCGACGCATGAGAGTCGTCACCTTCGGGGCTCACGTACTCGACGTCCTCGCCCAGCCTGTCGACGCCATCCCCGATGGTCAGGGCTCAGTACTCGTGCAGAACATGCGGATGTCCGCGGCCGGCCCGGCCGGCGGCACCGCCATCACCCTCGCCAAACTCGGGGCCGAGGTGTTCACCGTCGGCGCCATCGGCGACGACGATGCCGGCGCGATGCTCGACACCGCACTCAACCGGTTCGGCGTCGTCACCGATCACCTTGTCCGCGTGGACGCGCCGACGTCGATGAGCA
Organism: Gordonia sp. NPDC003585; assembly: GCF_040610755.1. Taxonomy (NCBI): domain Bacteria; kingdom Bacillati; phylum Actinomycetota; class Actinomycetes; order Mycobacteriales; family Gordoniaceae; genus Gordonia; species Gordonia sp. NPDC003585. The sequence goes on from NZ_JBEXMX010000043.1 coordinate 40,549, forward strand.
TGCTGCCGATCCGCAGCAATGGCGATCGGCCTGCCATCCACATGCCGGGCGCCAACCTCGCCTACCCTCTCGATCGAGCCCCGCTCGAACTGCTCACCGGCGCCGACCATGTCCACATCGGCGCACCCGAACTCCTGAATCCACCCGAGCTGGCTCCGCTTCTGGGTGACATCCGGGAAAGTGGCACGACCGTCTCGGCAGACATCCTCGCCGACGGCGATCCCGGCGTCCTCGCGTGGCTGGAACCGATTCTGCCGCATCTGGATTACCTACTCCCCAACGACGATCAGGTGCGCGGCCTCACCGCGATCGAGGACCTCGTCACTGCCTGCCGTTCCCTCATCGACCGTGGTGTGCGATGTGTGGCCGTGACCGCCGGCGCCGACGGTGCGCACGTCGTCACCGCCGACGACGCCGAGCATGCCGAAGCCACTGGAGTGGAGGTGGTCGACACCAGCGGTTGCGGCGACGCCTTCTCGGCCGGCTTCCTCGCCGCCCGCGGCCACGACCTGTCCCTGCTCGATTCGGCGCGGGTCGGCTGCACGGTCGCGGGGATCGTCGCCACCGGATTGGGCAGCGACCACGGCGACTTCACCTGGGGTTCGATCACCGCGAACTGAGGTCCCTCCGACCTCTACTCCTGCCGCTCCACCACCCTCCTACCGCTCCACCCCTCCTACCGCTCCACCACTTGCTGGTTGAGTAGCAACGAGCGAGCGCAGCGAGCCCGATGCGTATCGAAACCACGAAAGCCGAGAATGTCGGTGACCATACGGTTGCGGACACTCAGCGGGATGACCCCCTCCGGCACAGCTCCCAGATTTCTGGGGCGTCGGTGCGCCCAGCGTTCTGGCGGCACAAGTCACCAGCGGCCGGGGATGGTGAAGCAGCTGGTTACTCAACGATTCTCGATTGCATGACAACCACAACAAGCACCAGCGCACCCGTCCGCATCAATCCATCGACCTGGAACGAGCCGTTCCGCTTCGACCATGCGCAACTGCGACCGGCACCCAGCCGAACCCTGTCCATCGCCGGGCAGGCGTCGGTCGACGAGCAGGGGCAGGTGCTGCACGAAGGTGATGTCGCAGCACAGATCTCGTTGGCGATGCACAACATCGAGGAAATCCTGCAGATGGCCGACATGTCGCTGGCCGACGTCACCATGCTCACCATCTACACGACCGATGTTCCCGCAACTCTCGCCGCCTACTCGGCCCTGACCGAACGCCTCGACACCGTCGCCGCCACCCCGCCCGCCGCACTGGTCGGCGTCACCGCACTTGCCTTCCCCGGTCTCGCCGTAGAGATCACCGCCCAAGCCGCCCGATAGCCAAGACCGAATCACACCCACAGAAGGAAACTTTCGTGTCCATCACCATCGATCAATCACCCTCCTCATCGCTGTCCGACCTGCGCGCCGCGGTCGCCGGACCCGTCTTCACCCCCGACGACCCGGAATTCGGTGCCGAACTCGCCGGCTTCAACGTCGCGGTCACTCCCGGCGCGTCGATCGTGGTCGGTGCGACATCCGCCGCCGACGTTGCCGCAGCAGTTCGCCACGCCCGCGCCAACGGCCTCCGCATTGGGGTTCGCGCGACCGGGCACGGACCCGTCCTCGAGGGCGGAAATCAACTGACCATCAGCACATCCCGGATGACCGACATCACCGTCGACCCGATCGCGCGCACCGCCCGGGTCGGGGCCGGAGTCCGGTGGCGCGACGTCGCCGCCGCAACGGCGCCGCACGGCCTGACCGGGCTTGCCGGGTCGTCGTCGAGCGTGGGCGTCGTCGGCTACACCCTCGGTGGCGGCCTGAGCCCATTCGGCCGCGAATTCGGTTACGCCGCAGACCATGTGCGGTCGATCGAGGTCGTGACCGCCGACGGGATCGTTCGGACCCTCGACGCGACGGCGGGTTCGGACCTGTTCACGGCATTGCTCGGCGCCCGAGACGGTCTCGGTATCGTCACCGCCATCGAGTTCGACCTTCTCCCCGTAGCCACCTTCTACGGTGGCGGCATCTTCTTCGCCGGGAACGCGGCGTCCGATGTCCTGCACGCCTGGCGGCAATGGGCACCGACGCTGCCGGAGGAGGCCGGAACCTCGATCGCCATCCTGCGCCTGCCGCCGGACCCCAACCTGCCCCCGCCGCTGCAGGGTCAGCTCGCGGTGCACGTCCGCTACACCCACACCGGCGACCCGGGCGTCGCCGAATCGCTCCTCGCACCGATTCGGTCGGCCGGCCCGGTACTGCTGGAGAACGTGGGCGTACACCCGGCCGCCGCGCTCGACGCGGTGCACATGGACCCGCCCGGGCCGATGCCCTCGGTGGAGCAGGGCGTCGCACTCGGCGAGTTGACCGCATCCGCCGTCGACGCACTGCTCGATGCGGCCGGGCCCGACGTCGCCAGCCCCCTGGCCATCGTCGAGATCCGACTGCTCGGCGGCAAGCTGGTTGCGCCGCAGCGGGTACCCAACGCGGTGAGCGGTCGCGATGCCGCCTTCACCGTGCTCGCCATCGGGGTTCCTGCCGGACCTCTCGGCGATCAGGTCGAGGCCCACCTCTCCGGCGTCGTCGACGCCGTCGCGCCATGGTCGCGCGGTGCGCTGCTCAATCTGTCCGGTCGTCGCGCCCACAATCGCGACGAGCTCTGGCCGCAAGCACAACGGGAACTCCTCGCCGAGATCCGCCGTCGCCACGACCCGGCGGGCGTATTCTCCCTGACCGACCCCAACAATCTGGGATAGACATCGTCCCAGCGCAACCGCACAATTGAGCAATGACATCGAGCCTGACAGCCGAGCGTGTGCGCCGCGACCTGGACGTGGTCGCACACGCCGGCCTCGGGCTCGATGACTTTTTCGCCGAATCGGTGGCGTCACTGAGCCGAGCAATACCCAACGACGCGGTGTGCATCGCAAGTCTGGACCCCAGTTCCCTGATCCTGACCGGCGCCCGCAAGTACGGCGACCTTCTCGGTCAGGACGGACGTGATCCCGATTGGGGTCTCCTCGAGTACGGACGCGTCGAGGAATCGTCCTTTCGAGAGATGGCGGCACGCGGCGTCGATGCGGTCGGATTGAGCGAACTCACCCGTGGCGAGACCCGGCAGTCGGACCGGATGAGCGAACTGATGATTCCGGAGTTCTCCTACCACGATGAGGCGCGGGTTCTCCTGCGCGACGGCCGCGGGGTATGGGGCGGGATCTCGTTGTTCCGAAGCGGCACCGGGTGTCTGCCCTTCGATCGCGCCGAGATCGACTTCCTCGCCTCGGTGTCCCAGACGCTTGCTGTCGGCGTCCGAGCCGGGCTGCTCAGCACCGTCGTGGCCGAACCACAGATCCTCGAATCGCAAACCTCGATGACCGGACCCGCGGTGATCATCGTCGACAGCAACGATCAGATCGTGCAGATGAGTGCCGGCAGCCAGGAGCGGATCGATGAACTGGTCGCCGGTGCGAACAGTGGCGCCGCAATCAATCCGATCTTCGGATTGATCGGTGCCGCAAGGCTATACGGCCGCGGCGAATCGACGGTGCCACCTCGGCTGCGGGTGCGCGGGGCGTCGGGGATGTGGCTCGTCATCCATGCGTCCCCCTTGTCGTCGACCGACGGGCGGGCCGGCGAGGTGGTCATCACCATCGAAGAGGCCCGGCCGCCCGAGATCGTGCCGATCGTCGTCGAGGCCTTCGGGCTCACCGCCCGCGAACGTGACGTCACCCAGTTGGTGCTTCAAGGCGTGGCCACCAAGGACATCGCCGCTGCCCTGCACGTGTCGGCGTACACGGTGCAAGATCACCTCAAGTCGATCTTCGACAAGGCCGGGGTCCGCAGCCGCCGCGACCTCATCGCCCGCGTGTACTTCGATCAGTACGCCCCACGCATCAATCAGCCACTGGCCCCGTCGGGGTCGTTTCTGCCGATATGAAAAGTCGTCTCACCTGGCCCTTCGAGGCTCGTCGCTTGCGCTCCTCGCACCTCAGGGAGCGGGATGGCCGCTCACGGTCCTCGCACCTCACGGAGCGGGAGTGACCATCCGAACCGCGAGATCGGCGTAGACGCGGCCCAACTGCTGCGGATCGCGATGTGTGCGCGTCGGGAACCATCTGCACACGTCGACGCAGAGCGACGAGATCGCCAGCACGACGTCGTCCCGGTTGTCGACGTCGAAGTCGCCCGACTCGATCCCCGCCCCGACGATCTGAGCCAGGACCGAACTTGTCTCGCGCCGAATCCGGGTGATCGCCGAGTAGTGCGGCCGGGTGAGCCCGTGCAACTCGTACTGCACCACCTTCGCGAGGTCGTGATGTTCGGCCTGCCAGACCGTGAACGCCGCGACCACCGATCGAAGTCGCTGCATCGGTGGCGCGGACTCGTCGTCGGCGGCCCACAGCGCGGCGAGTACGCCACGGTGTCCGTCCAGCGCGATCGCGTAGAGCAATTCCTCTTTGGACCGGTAGTGCGGATACATCGCGGCCGCAGACATGCCCAACTTCCGGGCGATCTGCCGCGTCGACGTGGCACCGTAGCCGACCTCGGCGAACGACGCGATCGCGGCGTTGCGGATTCGCTCGGCCGCTGCCGATTCTGCCCGTCGCTCAGCCATCACAACCCCCAAGGAACGTTGACGTCGTCCATCTTGTCAGCCATTATAAGCGAGTGCTTAGCAAACGTGATCTGGAATTCCTGCTCTACGAATGGCTCGACGTCGAGTCGCTCACGGAGCGGGAACGGTTCGCCGAGCACTCTCGTGAAACCTTCGACGCGGTCCTCGAACTGAGCGAAGATCTCGCGACGAAACGCTTTGCGCCGGTGAACAAAGAGGGCGATCAGAACGAACCGTACGTCGGCGACGACGGTCGTGTGGTTCTGCCCGACGCACTCGGCGCCGGCATCGACGAGTTCCGCAAGACCGGCCTGATGGCGGCCTCGTTCGACGCCGAGCTCGGCGGCATGCAACTGCCGACGGTCGTCAGCCGGGCGTCGTCGGCCTGGTTCCAGGCGGCGAACGCAGCAATGTCCTCGTATGCGTTCCTCACCGTGGGCAACGCGAACCTGTTGGCCACCTACGGCACCGACGAGCAGATCGACACCTGGGTGCGGCCCATGGTCGAGGGCCGATTCTTCGGCACCATGTGCCTGTCCGAACCCCAGGCCGGATCGTCGCTGGCCGACATCACCACCAAGGCCACACCCCAGGACGACGGCACGTATCGGATCACCGGCACCAAGATGTGGATCTCGGCGGGCGAACACGAGCTCGCCGAGAACATCGTGCATCTCGTCCTCGCGAAGGCGCCCGGCGGTGGTCCCGGCGTCAAGGGCATCTCCCTGTTCGTGGTCCCCAAGTATCTTGCCGACGGCACCCGTAACGACGTCGCCTTGGTCGGGCTCAACCACAAGATGGGCAACCGGGCGACGACCAACACGCTCCTGAACTTCGGCGACGGAACACACACGCCGACAAACGCTTCCGGCGCCGCATCAAGTCGGCCCGCTCGCTCCGCTCCCGGCGCCGTCGGATATCTGGTCGGCGAGGAACACCGCGGACTGTCCTACATGTTCCACATGATGAACGAGGCGCGGATCGGCGTCGGCTTCCTTGCCACCTCGCTCGGCTACGCCGGGTATCTGGCCTCCGTCGAATACGCCAAGGTACGCACGCAGGGACGACCGGTCGATGCGAAGGATCCGTCGAGCAAACCGGTGCCGATCATCGAGCACGCCGACATCAAGCGGATGCTGCTGGCACAGAAGTCGTATGCGGAAGGCGCACTCGCACTGGGCCTCTACTGCAGCCGCCTCGTCGACATCGAGGCCACCACCGACGGCGACGAACGAGCGCGCACGACCCTGCTGCTCGACGTGCTCACCCCGATCGCCAAGAGTTGGCCGTCTCAGTGGTGCCTGGAGGCCAACAGCCTGGCCATCCAGGTGCACGGCGGGTACGGCTACACCAAGGAGTTCGACGTCGAGCAGTACTACCGCGACAACCGCCTGAACCCCATTCACGAAGGCACGCACGGTATTCAGGCTCTCGACCTGCTCGGCCGCAAGGTCGTGATGGGTGGCGGTAAGGGCTTGGCGCTGCTCGTCGAGACGATCGGTGCCACCATCGATCGGGCATCGTCGGTCGGCTCCGTCGCCGGATACGCCGACGATCTGCGAAAGGTAACCGACCGCTTGGTGTCCACCACGGCACAGATCTGGTCCGCGGGCGACCCGGCGGTGTCGCTGGCCAATGCGACCGCCTACCTCGAGGCAACCGGCCACATCGTGATCGCCTGGATCTGGCTCGAACAAGCACTGGCGGCCGACGGCCACGACGGCGCCTTCTACGACGGCAAACGCGCTGCCGCCCAATACTTCTACCGGTACGAGCTACCCAAGACCGGCCCACAGCTCGATCTGCTCGCCACCCTCGACCGCACCACCCTCGACGCCGACCCGGCGTGGTTCTGACCAACCGCACCAAGGAGATTCACCCATGCCGATTCTTGATCTGTTCGACATGAGCGGCAAGGTCGTGATCGTCACCGGCGCGTCATCGGGGCTCGGCGTCGCGTTCGCCCGCGGCTTCGCCGAGGCCGGTGCCGACATCGTCCTCGCCGCGCGTCGTGCCGTGTAGCTCGCCGACACCGCCGCGATGGT
>NZ_JBEXMX010000044.1:0-44835 GCF_040610755.1 Gordonia sp. NPDC003585
CCCGAATCGGGCACGGTCACGGTCGGGACGGCCGCCGACCTGGAGGTCTGGACGATCACGGCGCGCCGCGCCGTGTGGACGTCCGGTACGACACCCGAGGGGCCCATCGACTGCGTCGTGCAGGTGCGCGCTCATGGCGGACTCGCGCCCGCCCGTGCCACGCCTGTCGTCGTCGACGGTGAGCCCGGTATCGAGATCGCACTGAGCGAACCGCTGACCGGCGTCGCTCGTGGTCAGGCGGCCGTGCTGTATCTGCCCGACGCCGAACGCGGCGACCTCGTCCTCGGTTGCGGGCGGATCTCCGCGACCAGCGCAGCGCCTGCGGTCGCGTCGAGCGCTCGGTGAGCACACCCGACCACTCGGCCGACGCTCTGCCCGCCGGTGTCGGTACCGGTATCGGCTCGATGCCCGGCACCGACGCCCGCTCTGCGGCCGCCATCGTCAACGGTGAGCTCGACTTCGCCCACCTCGTCGAACTGCCCGGTCGTGGGCTGGGAGCCGACATGATCGGGCGAATGGCGGCGATTCTCGTCGACCTTCCGATGGACACCGGCACGTGGGGTTACCGGTTGGCGCAGCGTCCGTCGCGGCTCACCAGGCGCGCGACAGACCTGCTGCACGAAGATCTCGACATGGTCGAAGAGATTTGGGAGACAGCGGGTTTCGTCGGTTCCGGTCGCCCGTTCAAGGTTCAGGTGGCCGGACCGTTCACCACGGCCGCATCGGTGGAACTGCGGGGTGGGCACAAGGTGCTGGCCGATCGCGGTGCTGTCCGTGACGTGGTGGCCTCCTGCGCCGAGGGGCTGCGCGAGCATGCCGGCGAGGTGGCTCGCCGGCTCGGCGCGCATGTCGTCGTGCAACTCGACGAGCCGATGATCGGCGCGGTGATCGACGGTGCCGTCAAGCCGTTGACCCGATTCGATGTCCTGGACGCGATTCCTGTGGCCGAGGTCGCGGAGTCGCTGCGTGAGCTCATAGACGTCGTCGGCCGACCGACGATCTTCCACAACTGCAGCGCGCCGCGGTGGGATCTGGTGCAGCGACTGCCCGGTGTGGCGTTGTCCGCCGACCTGAGTGCGCCCACCGCCCGCGACCTCGACGGTATCGGCGCCCTGATCGACCGTGGCGACACGCTGCTGGCGGGCGTGGTGCCCGCGGTCTCGTCGGACCGACGAGTGCACTCCGACGCGGTCGCCACGTCACTCGCCGCGCTCACCGATCGGGTCGGTCTTAATCGAAAAGTACTGGCGCAGAACGTGATCGTGACACCCACGTGCGGCCTTGCGGGTGCATCGGAGTCGTGGTCGAAACAAGCACTGGCGGTCAGTGCACAGGCCGGGCATCTCCTGGCCACCGACCCCGACGCCCTCTGACCTCGTCGACCGGGCGTCCCAAACCCCGTTGGCTGGGCGTCGGAAATCGTTGACAGTGCGTCCCAAAACCGTTGACTGGGCGTTTCGAACCGTTGACTGGGCGTTTCAGTCGGCGTCGAGCTTGGCGACGCTGCGCTTGGGTGCGATCTGTCGATAGCTCGCATCGAGTAGTTCGGCCACCTCGGTCCAGTCCATCCGGGGTTTGAGGAGCAGTCCCAACCACCCGTACGGACCGAGGTACGCGGGCATGAAGAACCGCGGATCTTCTTCCAGTGCTTGACGTTCCGACTCGTCGGGGATGAACAGGATGCTCTGGTCGTGGCGCTCCTTGCTGCCCCTGACGCTGCCCCCGTAGTTCGCGAACATCTTGCCGCAGCGGAATGTCGGCCGTCCGTGTGCGACGACTTCGGTGGCGTCGGGGAGTGCAAGCGCTATCTCGCGAACCCGGATGAGGCACGGGTCATTGTCGTCGAACATGATCGGGTGCGGCATGCCACGACGATAGATCGGTTCGATCGGGCTGTCAGGCCCCTCCGATAGGCTCGGTTTTGTGGCAGACGAACCGGCATTGGATGACACGGACCTACGTGAGCAGTGGTCGACGCTCGCCGACGAGATCCGCGAGCATCAGTTCCGCTACTACGTGAAGGACGCGCCGGTCATCACCGACGGTGAGTTCGACGTCTTGCTGCGTCGCCTCCAGGATCTCGAGGACAATCACCCCGAGCTCGCAACCCCCGATTCGCCGACCAAGCTGGTCGGTGGTGGTTTCTCCACGGCATTCACTCCGTCGGACCATCTCGAGCGAATGATGTCGCTGGACAACGTCTTCGACGCCGACGAGATGCGCGCGTGGGTCGAGCGGGTCGACGCCGACGCGGGTGCGCAGGTGGAGTTCCTGTGTGAGCTCAAGATCGACGGGGTCGCGCTCGCGCTCGTCTACGAGAACGGCGTGCTGGTGCGCGGCGTCACCCGCGGCGACGGACGCACCGGTGAGGACGTCACGCTCAACGCACGCACCATCGACGACATCCCACAGCGCCTCACCGCCTCCGATGAGTACCCGATACCCGACGTGCTGGAGGTGCGTGGCGAGGTCTTCTTCCGGGTCGAGGACTTCGAGGCACTGAATGCGTCACTGGTTGCCGACGGCAAGGCCCCGTTCGCGAATCCGCGCAACTCGGCTGCCGGGTCGCTGCGTCAGAAGAATCCGCAGATCACGGCGCGTCGCAGGCTGCGGATGATCTGTCACGGCATCGGGCACACCGAGGGCTGGCGTCCCGAGTCGTTGCACGACGCGTACCTGGCGCTCGGCGCATGGGGTCTCCCGGTGTCGACACACACCACCAAGGCGTGCGGGGTAGGCGAGATCTTGGACAAGATCGCCTACTGGGGTGAGCACCGGCACGACGTCGAGCACGAGATCGACGGCATCGTGGTGAAAGCCGACGACGTCACCGTGCAACGACGCCTCGGTTCGACGTCTCGCGCGCCACGATGGGCGATCGCCTACAAATACCCGCCCGAGGAGGCGACGACGAAACTGCTCGACATCATGGTGGGTGTCGGCCGCACCGGTCGGGTCACCCCGTTCGCGGTGCTCGAACCTGTACTGGTCGCCGGGTCCACGGTGTCGCGGGCCACGTTGCACAACCAGTCCGAGGTAAAGCGCAAGGGTGTCCTGATCGGTGACACGGTCACCATCCGCAAGGCCGGTGACGTCATCCCCGAGGTGCTCGGTCCCGTCGTCGACCTCCGTGACGGGTCGGAGCGTGCGTTCGTCATGCCTGACAAATGTCCGGAATGCGGTGCGCCGCTTCGGCCGGAGAAGGACAGCGACGTCGACATCCGGTGTCCCAACCAGGAGACCTGCCCGGCGCAGTTGCGGGAGCGGTTGTTCCACCTGGCGGGGCGCGGTTCCTTCGACATCGAGGCCCTCGGCTATGAGGCGGCCGCGGCATTGCTCACCGCCGAGGTGATCACCAACGAGGGCGACCTCTTCTCCCTCACCGCCGACGATCTCTCCCGCACAGAGCTGTTCACCACCAAGGCCGGCGCGCTCTCGGCCAACGGCAAGCGCCTGCTCGCCAACCTCGACAACGCCAAAAAGGTTCCACTGTGGCGGGTGCTGGTCGGATTGTCGATTCGACACGTGGGGCCGACGGCGGCGCGGGCGCTGGCCACCGAATTCGGTTCGCTCACCGCGATCGAGGATGCCGACGTCGAGCAGCTTGCCGGTGTCGAGGGGCTGGGAACGACGCTGGCACAGAGCATCCACGATTGGTTCGAGGTGGACTGGCATCGGAAGATCGTCGAAAAGTGGCGTGCCGCAGGGGTATCCATGGAAGACGAGCGCGACGAGTCGATCGCGCGGACGCTCGAGGGCAAGACCGTCGTCGTGACCGGCTCACTACAGGACTTCTCCCGTGACGGGGCGAAAGAAGCGATCCTGCAACGTGGCGGGAAGGCGTCGGGCTCGGTGTCGAAGAAGACCGATTACGTGGTTGTCGGCGATTCACCGGGCAGCAAGGCCGCCAAGGCCGAACAACTCGGCGTTCCCGTCCTCGACGAGGACGCGTTCAAGCAACTGCTCGAGACGGGAGAGGCGCCGGCGGTCGAACAATGACCGGCCGACTGTGCACGGTCAACGCTTTGGGACGCCCGGTCAACGGATTCCGACGCACAGTCAACGGTTTTCGACGCCCAGTCAACGAGGTCAGGAGAGCGCGTCGGTGAACGCGCGATACGCCCGGCCGTCGAACAGCACGAACCGCACTTCGGTGACGTCGGTATCGGTGGCGCGCACGGTGTGGACGGCCTTGCGTGCGCCGTCGTCGATGGGCCAGCCGTACACACCGGTCGAGATCGCCGGGAACGCAACCGTCGTGGCGCCGAGTTCGTCTGCGACACGCAGGGATTCGCGATAGCAGGAGATCAGGGTGGCGGACCTGTCCTCAGTCGTGGAATGCACCGGCCCGACGGTGTGGATCACCCATCGGGCTTCGAGGTCGCCCGCAGTGGTCGCAACAGCGTGCCCGGCCGCCAGGCCGTCGGGATAAGTGTTGGCGCGCAACTGCTTACACTCAGCAAGAATCTGCGGCCCGCCGCGACGGTGGATGGCGCCGTCGACTCCACCGCCCCCGAGCAATGACGAGTTGGCGGCGTTGACGATGGCATCGGTGGACTCCGAGGTGATGTCACCTTGGACCAGAACGATCTCGGTCATGCCTCCATCTGTAGCAGAGCCATCCGGAAATCGGACTCGGTGTGCGGAATCCATAGGGCTTGAACCGGTACGAGCGGTGCCGGGGTCAGGTCCACCACCACAGCGCGTCCTCCGTGGACCGGTCCGGCTTCGTCGGTGACAAATGCGCACGCATCACCATCGCGGAGCACTGCTGTCGACGGTGGTGTCCCCTGGATGGGGTTGACGCGAACTCGCGGCTCGAAACCGCTTCTGCGGCAGTGAGATATGAGGAAATCGGTGTAGAACGACTGATGCTCGGGTGCCCACACCATGATCGGGTGTGGTGTGAGGTCGGTCATCGTGAGCTGCGCGCGACCAGCGAGCGGATGACGTGACGACACCGCGATGCGTAGGCGGTGGTACGTGATGATGGCCGATGCGAGTTCGGGGGGCGTCGACACGCCCCGACGAAGGATGAGGTCGAGACTGCCGGAGAGCAGTGCATCGCGGAAATCGTCTGGAAACACCTGCCGGGCGGTCACGGACCGGTCGCCACCGTGGTCGAGCGCGGACTCGATGAGCGCATACACTTCGGCTCCGGACAATGCCGGTGAATGTCCGATGACAAACGGCTGCCGTGCGCCGGCCGCCACCTGCTTTACGTCGCGTGCCAGCGCTGACGTGCCAGACAGAAGGGGTCGTGCGCCCACATACAGAGCGCGGCCGGCCGGGGTCAACTCGAGATGCCGCCGTGACCGATCGAACAGTTCGACACCGAGATCACGTTCGAGTGTGCGTATCGCTGCCGACAGCGCCTGCTGCGTGACAAACACCTTGGCCGCTGCTGCTGCGAGCGTCGGCTCCTCGGCGACGGCGACGAACTGTCGCAGCCGTCGGGTGTCGAGCGCGTCATTTCCGCCCAGAGAGAGATGGTCATCAGCCACATACAAACTGTAATTGATCAAAGACCAAATGAGTTCGTTGGTGTTTGTTTTGTTCTGCTCCTACTTTCGATGAGGACACACCCATGCGATTCGAAGGAGCGACATGACACAGGCAGGAACGCGCGCTGACGCGCATCGGACCAACGCACCCCTCACCGGGAAGGCCGCAGTGGTCGCGGCGGGTGCGAAGAACCTCGGCGGACTGATCTCTACTCGGCTCGCCGCGCTCGGTGCCAACGTCGCGATCCACTACAACAGCGACGCCACACGTGTCGACGCCGAGAAGACGCAGGCGGCGATCAGCGAGGTCGGGTCGAAAGCGATCCTCGTTCAGGGCGATCTGACCGTACCGGCCAACAACACCGCCCTCTTCGACGCGGCCTCAGAGGCCTTCGGCGGAGTGGACATCGCGATCAACACCGTCGGCAAGGTTCTGCGCAAACCGATCGTCGACACCACCGAGGCCGAGTACGACACGATGTTTGACGTCAACGCCAAGGCGGCGTACTTCTTCCTGCAGAACGCAGGCAAGCGACTGAACGACAACGGATCCATCATCACCATCGTGACCTCGTTGCTCGCTGCCTACACCGACGGCTACTCCACGTACGCCGGTGGGAAGAGCCCCGTCGAGCATTTCACCCGTGCAGCTTCAAAGGAGTTTGCGGAGCGTGGTATTCGAGTGAACAACATCGGTCCGGGTCCGATGGACACCCCATTCTTCTACCCACAGGAGACGCCCGAGCGAGTGGAGTTCCATAAGTCGCAGGCGATCGGAAATCGACTCACCACCATCGAGGACATCGCGCCGATCGTCACATTCCTGTGCACCGACGGCAGTTGGATCACCGGTCAGACACTCTTCGCCAACGGCGGCTACACCACACGCTGATCGACTGACAGCCAAGGAGATTGAGACACCATGACCGATAAACTCCCAGCCGTGGTACAGGCATCCATCGACGCCACCAACGCCGGTGACCTCAAAGCGTTTCTTGCGACCTTCGATGCGGACGGAGCAGTCGACGATTGGGGCCGGGTCTTCGTGGGAAACTCGGCGATAACCCGGTGGAGCGACAACGAGTACGTCGGCAAGAATGTGACGCTCGATGTCACGTCCGTGACCACGAACGGCGCCGAGACCATCGTGATCGCACAGGTGGGCGGTGATGGGTTCAACGGGCTGTCGACGTTCACCTATAGCGTCGTCGGCTCGATGGTCGCTCGGATGACCATTCGCGAATGAGTGCCGCGGACTTCAGTTCTCGGCGCGCAGCACCGTGCTGACGATTCCGGCGAGATAGCCGAGGCGGGCGATCTCCGACGGCCGGAAATCGGGTCCGCCGATCCGTCCGAGCAGAATGGCCTTTCCGCTCGAACCCAGCGGGGCGGCCGCCATGCGGGTGTCCATGTCCTGCCACGCTTCTGGCACCCAATCGGCGTCCGGATCCAACTGTTCTGCCCGATTCAGGGGCAGCCAGTCGGCGCGGGTCAGGGGAGTCTCGGGCGCGCCCGAACTGCCGAACAACTGTAGGACACCGCCGCCGACGCCCTGCGTGAGGATCATCGCCCACGACACGCGCAATACGCGCGGCGCCTGATCGACCAGAACCTGCAGCCGGTCGGTTGCGGTCGTGGCCACCTGATCGACGAGTTCGAGCTCGCGGTGGGTGTCGAGCACACCCGAGTACGGCCGGATCGAATCCACCCGCACACCCTTCACCTTCTCGGCGGCGGTGATCAGGCTGTCCGGCAGTGCGCCGCGTGCGACCTCGACCACGAGGTCGTCGACGGCGTAGCCCTCGCCGCGCTCGACGACCTCCAGCGACAGGATGTCGGCGCCGACGGAACCGAGTTGCACGGCGAGCAGCCCGAGGCTGCCCGGCCGGTCCTGGAGATACACCCGAAGCAGGTATGACACGTGCGACATTCTCGCACCCGGCTGTGACGGGCGCGTTGCGAGCATCCCGCGGCCCCGTCCGTCGGGGCTACCGTGGGTGGGGTGACCGATCATCCGGAACTCGATGGTGTGCACCACGTCACACTTTCCGTCAGCGACCTCGACACCACCATCGAGTGGTACACGCGAGTGCTGGGATATCGGGAGGGGCTGCGCGTCGAGCGGGACGGCGTCGGCAAGGCCGTGCTGACCCGCGATGACTGCGTCACCATCAGCTTTGTGGCACACGGTGATTCTGCGGTCGACGGACTGTTCGACGAGCACCGGGCAGGTCTCGATCATCTGGGGTTCGCGGTCGCAGACCGTGCCGAGCTCGACCGCTGGATCGAGGTCCTCGACACCCACGGCATCGGTCACAACGAGCCGGTGCGCGGTTTGTGGGGATGGGTGGTCTCGTTCCGCGACCCCGACAACATCGCCCTGGAGTTCTACACACGGGAGTGAGTGCTCGGCGTGACGTTGTGCGGATCGTCGTGCTCCCGAGACCGATCGACGCGAGGATGGCGGTATGTCCGACCACGATCGAGCCCCACAGAATCTCGACGATGAGCCGTCGCACGTCACCACCTCGGTCGCGCGACGGATCACACCCGGCCGCGAGCACGAGTTCGTGACCTGGACCGACGCGGGCATCGCGCTCGCCCGGACATTTCCCGGGTTCCTGGGCGGCGGCTGGTTGCGCAACTCCCGCATCGACGACGAGTACTACGTGGTCTACCGGTTCGCCGACGAACTGAGCATGGATGAGTGGCAGCGATCACCGGTACGCAAGGCCTGGTTGTCGCGTGGCGAGGGGGTCGCGGCGGAATACGCGACCCACCGGCTGTCCGGCATCGAGGGGTGGTTCGAGCCCCAGCACAATCTGACGAACGCCGTTCGGGTGCAGGGTGACCCGCCGGCGAGATGGAAACAGGCGATCACCATCTGGCTGGGCTTCTTCCCGATGTCGCTGGCCATCAACTACGGTGTCGTCGCGCACCTCGGTGACCTGCCGCTCGCGGCGAAGACGCTTGTCGCGACGGTCATCAACACCCCGCTGATGGTCTACTTCGTGTTGCCCTGGCTGACCGCGCGACTCAAGAGATGGCTGACGTGACAGCCCTCGCCTCGGGTGGCGGGAGCGCGTCGAGTCGCCTCCCATAGGCTGGAGGGCATCACGACGCGCCCGCGAAAGGATGAACTGGTGGCCGGTGAACCGAAGTCCATTTCCCGCGAGGAGGTCGCGCACCTTGCGCGGCTGTCGCGTCTGGATCTGACCGCGGACGAACTCGATGTGTACGCCGAGCAGTTGGATTCGATCCTCACCCACGTCGCGCAGGTGTCCGAGGTGGCCGCCGAGGATGTGCCGGGCACCGCCCATCCCGCGGAACTCGCCAACGTGCTCCGCCCGGACGTCGTGGTACCCGGACTCACCACCGAGCAGGCGTTGTCGGGTGCGCCGGCCGTCGAACAGGACCGGTTCGCGGTCCCGCAGATCCTGGGGGAAGAACAGTGAGCACCGACACTCGCGCTGCCGGAGAACTGACCGGGCTCACCGCAGCCGAACTGGCCGGCAAGATCGCTTCGCGCGAGGTGTCGTCGGTGGAGGTCACGCAGGCGCATCTGGACCGGATCGCCGAGATCGACGATCAGCTTGGCGCGTTCCTGCACGTCAGCGGTGCGCAAGCGCTGGTTGCGGCCAAGGCCGCCGACGACGCGATCGCGTCCGGCGACGCACCGTCGGCGCTGGCCGGGGTGCCCATCGCGCTGAAGGACGTCTTCACCACCCTCGACGCCCCGACCACGTGCGGTTCGAAGATCCTGGAAGGGTGGGTGCCGCCCTATGACGCCGCCGTGACCGAGCGTCTCCGCGCGGCGGGCATCCCGATCCTGGGCAAGACCAACATGGACGAGTTCGCCATGGGCAGCTCGACCGAGAACTCCGCCTACCAGGTGACCCGCAACCCGTGGGACACCTCCCGCATCCCGGGTGGCTCCGGTGGCGGCAGTGCCGCCGCGCTGGCCTCCTACCAGGCGCCGCTGGCGATCGGCACCGACACGGGCGGATCGATCCGCCAACCGGCCGCGGTCACTGCGACCGTCGGCGTCAAACCCACCTACGGCACGGTGTCGCGCTACGGCCTGGTCGCATGCGCGTCGTCGTTGGATCAGGGCGGGCCATGTGGTCGGACCGTCCTCGACACCGCTCTGCTGCACTCGGTGATCGCCGGACACGATGCCCGCGATTCGACGTCGATCGATGTTCCGGTGCCCGATGTGATCGCCGCGGCGAAGGCCGGTGCCGAACAGGACCTCTCGGGCGTCCGCATCGGCGTGGTCACCGAACTGCAGGGCGAGGGCTATCAGCCCGGCGTCCTCGAGTCGTTCCGCGCTGCGGTGTCGCTGCTCACCGAGCGCGGGGCCGAGGTGGTCGAGGTCAGCTGCCCGCACTTCACCTATGCGCTCGGCGCCTACTATCTGATCCTCCCGTCGGAGGTGTCGTCGAACCTCGCGCGTTTCGATGCGATGCGTTACGGACTGCGCGTCGGCGACGACGGGTCACACAGTGCCGAAGAGGTCATGGCGATGACCCGGGACCAGGGATTTGGTCCAGAGGTCAAGCGTCGCATCATGATCGGGACCTACGCGTTGTCGTCGGGCTACTACGACGCCTATTACGGGCAGGCGCAGAAGGTGCGCACGCTGATCTCCCGCGACTTCGCGTCGGCGTTCGAGAAGGTCGACGTGCTGGTGTCGCCGACCACCCCGACCACCGCATTTCCGTTGGGGGAGAAGGTCGACGACCCGCTGGCGATGTATCTGTTCGACCTGTGCACGCTGCCGGTCAACCTGGCCGGGATCGGTGCCATGTCGGTGCCGTCGGGACTCAGCGCCGACGACGGTCTGCCCGTGGGCCTGCAGATCATGGCGCCCGCACTCGCCGACGATCGGCTTTATCGGATTGGCGCCTCCTACGAGGCCGCGCGGGGTCCGATCGGCTGACGCCCGTCGCCGGCCGGATAACCGGCGTTCACGCGGGTGTGGTGGAGGCCGCAACGTCGGGCCGGATCGAGACAGATGCCCTAGATTGAGTGTGTTCCATCCGGTCGGCAGGAGGGTCTCACCACAATGGCCAAGAGGTTTGGCATTCTCACGTCCGGGGGCGATTGCCCCGGTCTGAACGCGGTCATCCGCGGAGCAGTGCTCAAGGGCGAGACTGTCTATGGCCACGAGTTCGTGGGATTCAAGGACGGTTGGTACGGCCTGGTCTACGGCGACATCATCGAGCTGGACCGTTCGCATGTGCGCGGTCTCTCCAACCAGGGCGGCACCATCCTCGGCACCAGCCGTTTCGGCCCGTATTCGGAGCCCGACGGCGGTCCGGACAACATCAAGAAGGTGCTCAAGAACCTCGGGATCGACGGTGTGATCGCGATCGGCGGCGAGGGCACCGCGTCGGCCGCCAAGCGGCTCTATGCAGACGGCATCAACATCGTCGGCGTGCCCAAGACCATCGACAACGACATCGACGCCACCGACTACACCTTCGGTTTCAACACGGCGGTGGAGATCGCGACCGAGGCGATCGACCGGTTGCGCACCACGGGCAATTCACACAAGCGTTGCATGGTGCTCGAGGTCATGGGCCGCCACGCGGGCTGGATCGCTCTGCATTCCGGGATCGCCGGTGGTGCGCATGCGATTCTCATCCCTGAGCAAGGGGAGAGCCTCAATCAGATCTGCGCCTGGGTCACCAGCGTCAAGAACCGCGGTCGTGCGCCGATGGTCGTGGTTGCGGAGGGTTTCAAACTCCCGGACATGAAAGAGGAGTACTCGGTCAAGGGTCTCGACGGATTCAATCGGCCGCGGCTGGGCGGGATCGCCGAGGTGCTCGCGCCGCTGATCGAGGAGCGCACCGGTATCGAGACCCGTGCCACGGTGCTCGGCCACATCCAGCGCGGCGGTGTCCCAACCGCTTTCGACCGTGTCCTCGCCACCCGCATGGGGATGGGTGTGGCCGATCTCGTGGCGGAGGGCGGCTGGGGGCAGATGGTCGCACTGCGCGGCACCGACATCGTGCGCATCACCTTCGACGAGGCGCTCGGCGAACTGAAGCGGGTCCCGCAGGACCAATACCAGGAGATCCGCGTCATCTTCGGATGAGGGTCAGCTGCTGAAGGATCCGTCTGGTGTAGGCGCGTCGATCACTGTCGTCTCCGGGCTGGTTCGTACGGGTTCGCGCGGGATGACGAGCCACAGCGCCAAATACACCAGCACCTGAGGTCCCGGGAGCAGGATCGATACGACGAAGAGCGCGCGCACGAGTGTGGGGTCGAGGTCCCATCGTGCTGCGATGCCGCCGCACACCCCGCCGAACCACGCGTCCGTACGTGAACGGGTGAGGCGCCGCTCGGGCGCAGAAGTGGGCGCAGTGTTGACGGGCGCGATTGTGCTGGTCATGGTCGGGTCTCCTGGTTCGGTGGCTTGTACGTCATCTCCGACGCTACGAAGGGAGGCCTTCGGGGCGCATCGGTGATCACCCTGAACATCCACCCGGGAATTCGCCGCATAAACTGTCAGCCATGACTGCCGCCGCCGCCGAATTGCTGGACTACGACGAGGTCATCGCGGAGTTCGACCCCGTGATGGGCCTCGAGGTGCACGTCGAACTGGGTACCGCCACCAAGATGTTCTGCGGGTGCCCGACGGCCTTCGGCGCCGAGCCGAACACCCAGGTGTGCCCGGTGTGCATCGGACTGCCCGGGTCGCTGCCGGTGGCCAATGCGAAGGCCATCGAATCCGCCATCCGGATCGGGCTCGCATTGAACTGTTCGATCCGGCCGTCGAGTGTATTCGCGCGGAAGAACTACTTCTATCCCGATCAGCCGAAGAACTACCAGATCTCGCAGTACGACGAGCCGATCGCCTACGACGGGTACCTCGACGTCGTTCTGCCCGACGGCACCGAATGGCGCGTGGAGATCGAACGTGCGCACATGGAAGAGGACACCGGCAAGTCGCTGCACATCGGTGGGTCGACCGGGCGTATCCACGGAGCGAGTCATTCGCTGCTCGACTACAACCGCGCGGGTGTTCCGTTGGTGGAGATCGTGACCCGACCCATCGAGGGTGCCGGCGAACGCGCACCCGAGGTGGCACGGGCCTACGTCACCGCGCTGCGCGACCTGCTCAAGGCGCTCGACGTCTCGGATGTCCGCATGGATCAGGGCTCGTTGCGCTGCGACGCCAACGTCTCGCTGATGCGCAAGGACGCAACGGAATTCGGTACCCGCACCGAAACCAAGAACGTGAACTCCCTCAAGAGTGTGGAGATCGCGGTGCGTTACGAGATGCGTCGCCAGGCCGCGGTGCTGCTCGCCGGTGGTGAGGTGATCCAGGAGACCCGGCACTTCCACGAGACCGACGGCACCACGTCACCGGGTCGGCGCAAGGAGACGGCCGAGGACTACCGCTACTTCCCGGAGCCCGATCTTCCTCCGGTGCAACCGGATTCGGCGTGGATCGCCGAGCTGGCCACCACGCTGCCGGAACTGCCGTGGCTGCGTCGGGCCCGCATCCAGCAGGAGTGGGGAGTGTCCGACGAGGTCATGCGTGACCTCGTCAACGTCGGCGCGGTGGATCTGATCATCGCCACCGTCGACGCGGGCGCGGCTCCCGAGGCCGCCCGCGGCTGGTGGGTGTCTTTCCTTGCGCAGCAGGCCAATGCGCGTGAGACGGAACTCGCCGATCTGGCCATCACCCCGGCCCAGGTCGCCGAGATCATCGGCCTGGTCGACGACGGCAAGCTCACCACCAAGCTGGCCCAGCAGGTCGCGACCGCCGTGCTCGACGGCGAGGGCGAACCGGCGCAGATCGTCGCCGACCGCGGACTCGAGGTCGTGCGCGACGACTCGGCGCTGCAGAAGGCGGTCGACGACGCGCTGGCCGCCAATCCCGACATCGCCGAGAAGATCCGCGGCGGCAAGGTTGCGGCGGCCGGCAAGATCGTCGGCGACGTCATGAAAGCGACTCGGGGACAAGCCGATCCCGCCCGCGTCAAGGAGCTTGTGCTCGCCGCCTGCAGCTAGGCAACCCCCGCCCGCCGAGCGCGAGAACAGGTGCCGAGTTGGAGAACGCGAGTGCTGCAGCACTCGCGTTCTCCAACTCAACTCGAGTTCTCGCGGCTTGACGCGGGACGTGGCCAGGAGTCACGTGCGGTTGTCGGCTCCCGCGCCGCCCTGGATGACGGCCACCCGGTCGTCGGTCGGCACGGGCCGGCCGTTCTCCTTGTTGACCGTCGCGAACTGGATCAGGCCGTTCGGAAGTGCGGCCATGCGGCCGAGTGCGCCATAACGGCGTTCGAGGACCACCACCGGCGCCGTGATGGTCGGTCGTTCCCGGGTGGGTTCGTTGACGGCCTCGATGCGCTGGGTGCGGGTGGTCGACACGTAGATGCTGCCGGCCGCGGCCGCACATCCGGCGATCTTCGGCTTGTCCGTCCACGTCCACAACACCTTGGGCCCGGAATCCTCGATGGCTTGCAGGCGATCCTCGGTGGCGGTCTGGTCGGCGGCATAGAGCGCGCCGGTAGCCGGGTTCGGACAGAGGGCGACCGACGACCCGAATCCCGAGGCCAGGATCTTCGGCGGCGGGTTGGCGCCTGAACTGAGCGAGGTGACGAGCAGGATCTTGCCCGCCAGCGACGACGGATTGCTCGCCGACGCCGGACTTCCCGCGTTACCGGTCGCGACGACCAACTCGTTGGGCGACCGGAAGTACATCGAGCCCATGTTGCCCGTCGCGCCCTTCGGGATGCCGACCAGGATCGGCTTGGCCACGTCGCCCGGGGCGAGTCGGACGATCCGGTTGTCCGAGGGCGTGGTGATGAACGCGTAGATCAGCCGGTCCTGCGAGTAGGTGGGTGAGAACGCGAAGTCGATCAGCCCGCCGTCGCCCGATGCGTCGACCGGCACCGAACCCAACTCACGATGCGGTCCGTACTTCTGCTGCGCGATGATCTTGCCGGTGGTGCGCTCGGCGATCACCGCCGACTGGCCGCTCTCGTCGCCCGGCGCGATCCCGCCGGTGGATTCCAGGCACGTCGCGATCACCGACGGATCGGGATCGATACATGGACCGGTCGGCGGTTGCTGAGGTTGTGGCGACGGCGGTGGCGTCTGCGTCGGAGGTGGGGGATTCGGGTTGTTCGAACTGAACGGACCCGCCGCCTTCTGCTGATCCTGGGCGCTGAAGTCGGCGCAGCCACTCACCGCGATCGTCACCGCCACAAGACCGGTCACCACCGCTCGCCATCGACCGACCGGCGCGCCGACGTACCCCCGCCGGTGCCGACTCGTCCGCCGCCCCTTACGCATGCCGTCCACAGTAGTGGTGCCGATGCGGTGGACCGGAGATCGGCTGGTCCGACTCACCCGGCTGCGCCTGGCGACCACGGCGACGCCAACCCCTTAGAGTCGGAATGGTGAGCGAACGTGACAAGTCGACAAACGGTCCGACCAGTCCGTACGACGAGCCGACGGGCCAGATCGACCTTCCCAGGACACCGCAACCGGGCCGTGTCGCACCACCACCGAACCGCGACGACTTCTACGAGCGGCATGCGAGACGGTCACCCGCGCAGGTGTCGCGGGTCGACGACTTGGATGACCTCGACCCTGGCGACGTGGAAACGCGCCCGACGCCCAGTGCTCCGAATACCGCGCCGCAGACCGGTTCGCCTCAGACCGGTTCGCCTCAGACCGGTTCGCCGCAGACCGGTTCGCCACAGACCGGTTCGCCACAGACCGGTTCGCCACAGACCGGTTCGCCACAGACCGATCCGCTGCCGGTCGATCGCGGCGTCCCGGACGAGCAGACGGCGGTCATCGAACGGCCACCGGTCGTGGCGCGTCCCGACGCCGCGCCTGCGCGTGCCGAACCGACACGAGTCACCGCCGGCGACGAACCGGGCGGGCCCGACCGAAACGCGTCGCGAATCACCGATCCGGTAGGGGTTCGGCGTCGCACGCCCGACTCGACTCCCGAGCCCGACACCAGTCCGACGGAGGCTTTCGCGGCGCGTCGTCCCGCCGCCGACGCCGAGGCGACGGCGAACGAGACCCGGCCGCTGGTGTCGGAATCCGACGCCGAGCCACCTGCGTCCGACGCGACGGCCGACGATCTCGACGAAGCCAAGGCGAAAGCCCGTCGCGGCACCCTCGACCTCGGGCTGCTGTTGCTGCGGGTTGCGGTTGGCGCGGTCGCGCTCGCGCACGGACTGCAGAAGCTCTTCGGCTGGTGGAGCGGTCCGGGACTGAGCGGGTTCGAGGACATGCTCGTCAACTCGGCCAACAGCAGCATCGGGTTCAATCCCGACTTCGCGAAACCGCTGGCCATCCTCGGTGCGCTGTCGGAGACGCTCGGTGGGGCGATGGTGATCTTGGGGCTGCTCACACCGGTGGGTGCGTCGGCGATCCTGGGCACCATGCTGATCGCCGCCGCCTACAAGACCACCTTGGCCGGAGGCTTCTCGTTCTTCGCTGCCGTCGGCGGCGTCGAGTACGAGCTCACCCTGGCCGTGGCGGCCGCGGTCATCATCCTCACAGGCCCAGGCCTGTACTCACTGGACTTTCCCTACGGATGGGCCAGACGACCGTTCATCGGATCGTTCCTGTGGCTCATTGTGGGAATCGGTGCGGCAGCGCTCATCTGGATCTTGTGCAACGGCACCAACCCGCTGTCGTCACCGGGTAACCCTGGCGGCTGAGGCCGGGAATCCCGGCTGGTGAGATTCGCGTTGTCGTCTCAGCAGCCCTTCGAGGCTCGCAAGCTCGCACCTCAGGGATCGGGGGATGGCTCTTCCTGAGCAGGGGATGGCTCTCGGCTCGCCTCAGGCGCGGTATTCGCCGGCTCAGTCGACCTGGCGAACCGCACCGCGGTCCGCGGAGGTCGCCAGCTTCGCGTAGGCGCGTAGCGCTGTGGTGACCGTGCGCTGGCGGTCCACCGGCTGCCACGGGTGCTCGGAGGCTTCCATCTTGGCCCGCCGCTCGGCGAGCACGTCGTCGGGCACCTGAACTTCCAGCGTCCGCGTCTTGACGTCGATGAGGATCGGGTCACCGTCTTCGACGAGTCCGATCGCGCCGCCGGATGCGGCCTCGGGGGACATATGCCCCACCGACAGGCCCGACGATCCGCCGGAGAAGCGGCCGTCGGTGATCAGGGCACACTTCTTGCCCATGCCGGTGCCCTTCATGAACGCGGTCGGGTGCAGCATCTCCTGCATGCCGGGACCGCCGGACGGTCCCTCGTAGCGGACCACCAGCACCTCGCCGGCCTGGATCTTCTTGGACAGGATGACCTGGACGGCTTCTTCCTGGCTCTCCACCACGCGGGCCGGGCCCTCGAAGTGCCACAGGTCCTCGTCGATGCCGGCAGTCTTGAGGACCGCGCCGTCGGGGGCGAGGTTGCCGCGCAGCACGCACAGGCCGCCTTCGACGGTGTACGCGTGCTCGAGGTCGCGGATGCAGCCGCCCGCGGCGTCGGTGTCCAGCGAACTCCATCGGTTGGCGGTGGAGAACGGCGTCGTCGTGCGCACGCCGCCGGGAGCAGCATGGAACAGCTCGACCGCCGCGTCGATGGCCTTGCCACCGCGGATGTCCCAGTCGTCGAGGAAGTCCGCGATCGTCGGCGAATGGACGGTCGACGCGGTGTCGTCGATGAGACCGGCGCGTCGCAATTCACCCAGGATCGCCGGGATGCCACCGGCCCGGTGGACGTCTTCCATGTGGTAGTCGGAGTTGGGCGACACCTTGGACAGGCACGGCACGTTGCGGCTGATCTCGTCGATGACGGCGAGATCGAAGTCCTCGACCTCGCCCTCCTGTGCTGCCGCAAGGATGTGCAGGACGGTGTTGGTCGAGCCGCCCATCGCCACGTCGAGTGCCATGGCGTTGCGGAATGCGGTGGCCGACGCGATGTTTCGTGGCAGAACCGACGCATCGTCGTCGCGGTACCAGCGTGTCGCGGCCTCGACCACGACGCGGCCCGCACGCTCGAAGAGTGCGTGGCGTGCTTCGTGGGTGGCCAGCGTGGAACCGTTGCCGGGCAACGCAAGTCCCAGTGCCTCGGTCAGGCAGTTCATCGAGTTGGCGGTGAACATGCCCGAACACGAACCGCAGGTGGGGCAGGCGGAACGTTCGACCTCGGACAGCCCTTCCTCGTCGACGGCGCTGTTGGCCGACGCGGAAATGGTGGTGATGAGGTCCGACGACGGGTGGGCGACGTCCCCGACCACCACCGCCTTGCCGGCCTCCATAGGGCCGCCGGAGACGAAGACGGTGGGGATGTTCAGCCGCATCGCGGCATTGAGCATTCCGGGAGTGATCTTGTCGCAGTTGGAGATACAGACCAGTGCGTCCGCCGTGTGGGCGTTGACCATGTACTCCACCGAGTCGGCGATGATCTCGCGACTCGGCAGCGAGTACAGCATCCCGCCGTGTCCCATGGCGATGCCGTCGTCGACGGCGATGGTGTGGAATTCACGTGGCACTCCACCGGCCGCCTTCACCGCGTCGGCGACGATCTCGCCGACGTCCTTGAGATGGACGTGGCCGGGCACGAACTGGGTGTACGAGTTCGCGATGGCGACGATCGGCTTGCCGAAGTCGTCGTCGGTCAGTCCGGCTGCTCGCCAGAGCGATCGCGCTCCGGCAGCTTCGCGGCCGACGGTGGTGGTGCGTGATCTCAGGGCAGGCATGGTTCCTCGATCTGATCGGCGTGCGGTGGTGCAGTTGGCTGGTGATTCGACCCGATGCCGATGACACCGGATGCCACCACAACGTCGAAAGCCGACGGTGTTATTTCATGCCCGACCCGGTTGTGGTGAATGCGGCGAGGTGGCGTTGTGGCCGAGTCTTGCTGCGTTGCTACAGGTCAGCGTACTCCGCTGCCGCTAGGGGCTTCAAAAAAGGCTCAGCTGTCGGCTTCGTCGGCCGCTGCGAACGGGTCCGGGATTCGGCCACGGCTCGCTGCCGACAGGCGGGGCAGATCGTGGAATCCCACCGCGGGAAGGCGCACCCGCTCGCCGTCGGAGGTCACCGCGCGCACGGCGCTCCACCGGGGGAATTGCAGGCCCGCGATATCGGTCCAGGCGACCGCTGCGCTGCCGAAGGTACCGACCGCGGTCAACCCGTCCTCGGTGACGACGGTGCGCAACCGGTGGATCCACACCGCAAGGACGACCGGGATGGCGAGCGTCCAGCCGAGCCAGACCAGGGAGGTGCCGGCCAGGATGATGCACACGATCGCCACCATGGGAACCGTGAAGTAGGCGACCCGGTTCAGGCGAAACACTGCGGGCAATTCGACGCGATCCTCGGCGCTCCCCGATGCGTCAGAATCGGCGGGCGAGGTGGTCTCCGGATCGGTCGGTGAATCTGTCGGCACGCCTTCATTGTGCCAACCCGCGCTGTGTGCCATCCCGGCAGGTGCGGCCCCACCTGTGTGTTCTCACGATATGAGACGCAACGGTCCGGAGTTTGACTCACGACTACACGCGGTCATACCGTGAATGCGTGATGAAGAACGGGACTCTCGTAGTAGTAATCGGCTGGCGCGTCGCCTGACCGGTCACAGACGAGACCCCACTCAGCATCGACGCGCCACCCTCGAACAGCGAAGCTGTCGGGGGTTTTTTCTTGTCACCAGCAAATGAAGATCGACAACCAGATGAGGATCGTGCAGTGAGCGCACCAACAGCACGCACCGACGCCGGCCGCAGTGAGCCGGATCGCAATGCAGGAGCCCGGCAACAGTCGCCCGCGGGAGGAAATCTCCGTGCGGTAGGGCAGCACACCGTCGCCCCCGAGCGGGTCAGCGGTGCGCAGTCGGTGGTGCGCTCGCTCGAAGAACTCGGCGTCGAGATCGTCTTCGGCATTCCCGGTGGAGCCGTGCTCCCCGTCTACGACCCGCTGCTGGATTCCAAGAAGGTCCGCCACGTCCTGGTGCGCCACGAGCAGGGTGCCGGTCACGCTGCGACCGGCTACGCGCAGGTTGCCGGACGCGCCGGGGTCATGATGGCCACGTCCGGTCCCGGTGCCACCAACCTGGTGACACCGCTGGCCGACGCCCAGATGGACTCGGTCCCGGTGGTCGCGATCACCGGTCAGGTCGGACGCGCGCTGATCGGCACCGACGCCTTCCAGGAGGCCGACATCTCCGGTATCACGATGCCGGTCACCAAGCACAACTTCTTGGTGAGCAATGCCGCCGACATCCCGCAGGTCATCGCCGAGGCGTTCCACATCGCCGAAAGCGGCCGCCCGGGTGCGGTTCTGGTCGACATCCCCAAGGACATCCTGCAGGCGCAGACCACCTTCTCGTGGCCGCCGCAGATCGATCTGCCGGGCTATCGGCCGGTCACCAAGCCGCACGGCAAGCAGGTTCGTGAGGCCGCTCGCCTCATCAACGCGGCCTCCTCGCCGGTGCTCTACGTCGGTGGCGGCGTGATCAAGGCCAACGCTTCGGCCGAACTGCTGGAACTCGCCGAGTTCACCGGCATCCCGGTGGTGACGACGCTGATGGCGCGCGGTGCCTTCCCCGACAGCCATCAGCAGCACCTCGGCATGCCCGGCATGCACGGCACCGTCGCCGCGGTTGCCGCCTTGCAGCGCAGCGACCTGCTCATCACCCTGGGTGCCCGATTCGACGACCGCGTGACCGGCCAGTTGGCGTCGTTCGCACCCAACGCCAAGGTCATCCATGCCGACATCGACCCCGCGGAGATCGGCAAGAACCGGCACGCCGACGTGCCGATCGTCGGCGACTGCAAGGCCGTCATCACCGAGCTGACCGAGACCCTGCGCAACGAGCGGGCGACCAGCGGCGAGGGTGCGGACATCTCCACCTGGTGGCGCTACCTCGACAACATCCGTCGTACCTATCCGCTGAGCTACGACCGTCAGACCGACGGTTCGATGTCGCCGGAGTTCGTGATCTCCCAGATCGGGAAGATCGCCGGGCCCGACGCGGTGTACTGCGCCGGCGTCGGCCAGCATCAGATGTGGGCCGCGCAGTTCATCTCCTACGAGAAGCCGCGCAGCTGGCTGAACTCGGGTGGCCTGGGCACCATGGGCTACGCCGTCCCGGCGGCGATGGGCGCCAAGATGGCCGACCCCGACGCCGAGGTCTGGGCGATCGACGGCGACGGGTGCTTCCAGATGACCAATCAGGAACTCGCGACGTGTGCGATCGAGGGCATCCCCATCAAGGTCGCCGTGATCAACAACGGAAACCTGGGCATGGTCCGGCAGTGGCAGACCCTGTTCTACGAGGAGCGCTACTCCAACACCGACCTCGCCACGCACTCCCGGATGATCCCGGACTTCGTGAAGCTGTCGGAAGCGTTGGGCTGCGCGTCATTCCGCGTCGAACGTGAGTCCGACGTCGACGAGGTCATCGCCAAGGCCCGCGAGATCAACGACCGCCCGGTGGTGATCGACTTCATCGTCGGCAAGGACGCCCAGGTGTGGCCGATGGTCGCCGCCGGCACCGGCAACGACGAGATCATGGCTGCCCGCGACATCCGGCCGCTGTTCGACGACGACGAATCCGCGTCGGACCCGGTCGACATCCACGAAACCATGGAGAAGTCCGATGCGGCGGCTCCCAACCAGAAGGACGAGCAGTGAGCACCACCCACACCCTGAGCGTGCTGGTCGAAGACCGGCCAGGCGTGCTGGCCCGCGTGTCGGCGCTGTTCTCCCGGCGAGGGTTCAACATCGAGTCCCTGGCCGTCGGGCCCACCGAACTCAAGGGCATCTCGCGGATGACCATCATGGTCAGCGTCGAGGACTTCCCGCTCGAACAGGTGACCAAGCAGCTCAACAAGCTGATCAACGTCATCAAGATCGTCGAGCAGGATCCGGCTGCGTCGGTGTCGCGTGAGCTGATGATGGTCAAGGTGCGGTCGGACGCGACCGTGCGCACCGAGGTCATCGAGGTGGTGAACCTGTTCCGCGCCAAGGTGATCGACGTGTCACCCGAGTCCCTCACCATCGAGGCGACCGGCACCGCGGAGAAACTCGAGGCACTGCTGCGGATGCTGGATCCGTACGGAATCCGCGAGATCGCACAATCGGGAGCGGTCGCGCTGGGTCGGGGACCCAAGAGTATGTCGGCACACCGCTGACCGACTGCACAGAAATTTAGACAGTCCCGTTGGGTGACAACGAGTCTCCGGGGACACCACATATGAAGGGAATCAACTGTGGCGATCGAACTGTTCTACGACGACGACGCCGATCTGTCGATCATCCAGGGTCGCAAGGTCGCGGTCATCGGCTACGGCAGCCAGGGGCATGCGCATTCGCTGTCGCTGCGTGACTCGGGTGTCGATGTCGTCATCGGCCTGCGCGAGGGCAGCAAGTCGCGCGAGAAGGCCGAGGAGCAGGGGCTCAAGGTCCTCAGCGCATCCGAGGCGGCGGCGTGGGCAGACGTCATCATGATCCTCGCGCCGGACACCAGCCAGGCCACGATCTTCACCGAGGACATCGAGCCCAACCTGAAGGACGGCGACGCCATCTTCTTCGGGCACGGCCTCAACATCCACTTCGACCTGATCCAGCCGGCGGACAACATCACCGTCGCGATGGTCGCCCCGAAGGGGCCCGGACACCTCGTGCGCCGTCAGTTCGTCGACGGCAAGGGCGTCCCGTGCCTCATTGCGGTCGACCAAGACCCCAAGGGCGAGGGCCAGGCGCTCGCGCTGTCCTACGCCAGTGCCATCGGCGGCGGCCGTGCCGGAATCATCAAGACCACGTTCAAAGAAGAGACCGAGACCGACCTCTTCGGCGAGCAGGCCGTGCTCTGCGGTGGCACCGAGGAACTGGTCAAGACCGGCTTCGAGGTCATGGTCGAGGCCGGGTACGCCCCGGAGATGGCCTACTTCGAGGTGCTCCACGAGCTCAAGCTGATCGTCGACCTCATGTACGAGGGCGGCATCGCGCGCATGAACTACTCGGTGAGTGACACCGCGGAGTTCGGCGGCTACCTGTCGGGCCCGCGGGTCATCGACGCCGACACCAAGGAGCGCATGCGCGGCATCCTGCGCGACATCCAGGACGGCACCTTCGTCAAGCGCCTCGTCGCCAACGTCGAAGGCGGCAACAAGGAACTCGAGGGCCTGCGCAAGCAGAACGCCGAGCACCCCATCGAGGTCACCGGCAAGAAGCTGCGCGACCTGATGAGCTGGGTCGATCGCCCCATCACCGAGACCGCCTGATCGAAACAAAAAAGTTGCCCTTTGACTCGCGAGTCAAAGGGCAACTTTTCTGTTTGCGCGGGAGAGCCGCGATCAGATCGGGCGGAAGCCCTGGTAGGCGGGCAACGAGTTGACCCGCTTGAGGATCGGGCCGATGTTGGTGCCGGTCTCCGGTCCGACGCAGCCGACGAAGTAGTACGCGTTGACCATGCCGACGAGGCGATCACCGACGACCACCGGGCTGCCCGAGTCACCTTCGATCACACACATCTGCGACAGGTGAACGTCTCCGTCGGAGAACCAGGCGATACCGCAGGTGGACCCGGTGGTCCGGCCCTCCTTGCAGGCGATGGTCGGGAAACCGATCGGCCGCGTGTCGACGCTGCGGATGGTCACGCTGCGCACGGTGCGCAGCGGCACGACCTTGGCGGGGTTGAACTCGATGATCGCCATGTCCAGGTCGGGCTTGGAGTAGGTGATGGTGCCGATCTGGCCGCGGTCCTGATAGGTCTCAGAGTAGACCTTCTGGCCGGGCGTACCGCAGTGACCCGCGGTGATGCCGATCAGCTTGCCGGTCTTCGACTTTCCGATCGTGGTGAGCGTGCAGGCCGCCGCGGAGTTGCCGCCCTTGAGGACGAGAATTCCCGAGCCACCGCCGACGTACGCCTTTGCCGGTGCGGCGATTGCAGAACCCGCCCCCCAGCCGGCCAGCACTGTCGCAGCCAGAACAGCCAGCAGTGCTGTCAGCTTCCTAATCATCCACACTCCATCGTTAGTAGGCGTCGAAACGCCTGCCGTCAGAGCGCGGCAGGCGTCTGTGCACACGGTACCGGGCGTGCGCGCCGCTGCGCCCGCCGCGGAATCGTCCCGCGGTTGCATTGCAACCTATCCGTAATAGCCGTCACATTCCAGCCGCGTCCACAGCCTTCCTCCAGGCAAGGGGTGGACCGCCTGTTCTGTGGCCCCTAGCACACCTCTAAGCTGTGTGGTCGGAGACTTTGCTCTGCGCGTGACCGCGCGAGATCGTCGCGAACCTGATCCCACGTCCGACATGGAGAAACATAAAGTGAGCTCTGCTGGCCGTCCGATTGTCCTGATCGCCGACAAGTTGGCGCCCTCCACGGTGGAGGCGCTCGGCGACGGAGTCGAAGTGCGGTGGGTCGACGGTCCGGATCGTCCGAAGCTGCTCGACGCCGTCGTCGACGCCGACGCCCTGCTCGTCCGGTCGGCGACGACCGTCGACGCCGATGTGCTCGAGGCGGGCAAGAAGCTCAAGATCATCGCCCGTGCCGGCGTCGGCCTGGACAACGTCGATGTGCCGGCCGCGACATCGCGTGGCGTGATGGTGGTCAACGCGCCCACCTCCAACATCCACACCGCCGCCGAACACGCCATCGCCTTGCTGATGTCGGCGGCCCGCCAGATCCCGGCGGCCGATGCGACGCTGCGTGACCACACCTGGAAGCGCTCGTCCTTCAACGGTGTCGAGATCTTCGACAAGACGGTCGGCGTGGTCGGGCTCGGTCGTATCGGCCAGCTCGTCGCAGCGCGTCTGGCGGCCTTCGAGACCCATGTCATCGCCTATGACCCGTATGTGTCGCCGGCCCGCGCCGCACAGCTCGGCATCGAGCTGGTCACGCTCGACGAGCTGCTCGAGCGTGCCGACTTCATCACCGTGCACCTTCCCAAGACGCCGGAGACGCTGGGTCTCATCGGCGCCGAGCAGTTGGCCCGCACCAAGAAGGGCGTGGTCATCGTCAACGCCGCGCGTGGCGGGCTGATCGACGAGCAGGCGCTCGCCGACGCGATCACCGCCGGACAGGTCCGGGGCGCGGGTCTCGACGTCTACGCGACCGAGCCGTGCACCGATTCGCCTCTGTTCGAACTGCCGCAGGTGGTGGTCACACCTCACCTCGGCGCTTCCACCAGCGAGGCGCAGGATCGAGCCGGTACCGACGTCGCCAAGAGCGTCCGACTTGCCCTGGCCGGCCACTTTGTGCCGGATGCGGTCAACATCACGGGTGGGGCGGTCGACGAAGAGGTCGCGCCGTGGCTCGAGATGGCCCGCAAGCTCGGCGTCGTCATCGGCGCGATCAGCCCGGAGCCGCCGACCTCGATCGTCGTCGACGTGCGCGGTGAACTCGCGTCGAGCAACGTCGAGGTCCTCGGTCTCTCGGCGCTGCGCGGACTGTTTTCGGCGGTCCTCGAGGAGCCTGTCACCTTCGTCAACGCGCCCGCAGTGGCCACCGAGCGTGGTGTCACCTCCGAGGTGACCACAGCCACCGAAAGCCCCAACCACCGCAGCGTCGTCGATGTGAAGGCCGTCTTCGCCGACGGTTCGGTGCTCAATGTCGCCGGCTCGCTCACCGAGCCGCAGCTGGTGGAGAAGATCGTCAACATCAACGGCCGCAACTTCGACCTGCGTGCCGAGGGCCACAACCTGCTGGTCAGCTACGCCGACCAGCCTGGTTCGCTGGGCAAGATCGGCACGCTGCTCGGCAACGCCGGTATCGACATCCTCGCTGCCGGCCTGTCCCAGGACGCCGAGGGACCGGGCGCGACGATGATGCTCCGCGTTGGTGACAAGATCGCCGACGACCTCGTCTCCGCGATCTCCGATGCGGTCGGCGCAACTCTCATCGAACAGGTGGATCTGTCATGAAACTTGCCGTCATCGCCGGCGACGGCATCGGGCCGGAGGTCATCGGCGAAGCACTCGACGTGCTGCGGACGGTGGTTCCCGACGTCGACACCACCGAGTTCGATCTCGGTGCCCGCCGCTACCACCGCAACGGCGAACTGCTCACTGACGCTGACCTCGAGTCGCTGCGTGAGCACGACGCCATCCTGCTCGGCGCGATCGGCGACCCGTCGGTGCCGTCGGGTGTCCTTGAGCGCGGCCTGCTGCTGACGATGCGCTTCGCGCTCGACCATCACGTGAACCTGCGCCCGTCGCGACGGTTCCCGGGTGTGTCCACGCCGCTCGCAGGCGACCCCGACATCGACTTCGTGGTGGTCCGCGAGGGCACCGAAGGGCCGTACACGGGCAATGGCGGGGCCATTCGGACCGGAACCCCGCACGAGGTGGCCACCGAGGTCAGCGTCAACACGCGCTACGGCGTCGAACGCGTCGTCCGTAATGCCTTCGGCCGGGCTCAGCAGCGGCGCAAGCATCTGACGTTGGTGCACAAGACCAACGTGCTCACCTTTGCCGGGTCGCTGTGGGCGCGCGCGGTCGAGGAGATCGGGGCCGAGTTCCCCGATGTGACCACCGACTACTGCCACGTCGACGCCGCCACCATCTACCTGGTGACCGATCCGGGCCGATTCGACGTCATCGTCACCGACAACCTGTTCGGCGACATCATCACCGACATCGCGGCCGCGGTGAGTGGTGGAATCGGTCTCGCCGCGTCCGGCAACATCGACGCGACCCGAACCAACCCGTCGATGTTCGAGCCCGTCCACGGCAGTGCCCCCGACATCGCCGGACAGGGCAAGGCCGATCCGACGGCCGCGATCCTCTCGGTCGCCCTGCTGCTCGAGCATCTCGGTGAGGCCGATGCGGCCAAGCGCGTCGAGAAGGCGGTCGCCGACGACCTCGCCGATCGCGGCGGTGCGGTCCTGAGCACCAGCGAGGTCGGCAAGCGGATTCGCGAACGGCTCGCCTGAGTCGCTGTAGACAACATCCCTGCGTGCTGCAGGAGAACCTGTGTGCTGGAGCACGCAGGTTCTCATGTGGACACAGAGTGTGTCGAGGCGGCCTATGCCACCGGCTCTTCGACGACCGGCGGATCGTCGGGTACCAGGGGAGCGGCCAGTAATGGCGTCAGCGCGGTGATCGCGAAGGTCAGCGGAAAGCCCACGGCCGCGATCAATGCGCCGAACACCGGTGTGGTCACCGCCGTCGCCAGATACTGACCCGTGTTCTGCACGGCCAGACCCCGACCGCTCCATTCGGGTCCCGCGTACTCCGCGATGGCGGTGAACGCGAGTCCGTTGTCGGCGACCGATATCACCGTGGCCACCGCCATCAGGGCGGGCGCCCATGGGCTGTCGATCCAGTCGGCGAAGGCCAGCGCAGCCATCGCGGCGGCCGCGCCGATCGCGATGAGCCGGACCGGGCGCATCCGGGACGCCCAGGCGTCCGACCACCGGCCGGCGACGATCCGACCGAGCGCACCGATCACCTGGGTCACGGTGATCAAGACACCGGCTGTCGTCGGCGCCCAATGATGCGCGACGATCAGCCAGGTCGGCACAAAGGTCCACAGCATCGACTGCGGTACCACCAGCAGAACGCTGACGGTGTGTACGCGGGCCAGGAAACTGCTCTCCCGGTAGGGATTTCGCTTCGGAGCTGGTGCGTGCGAGTCCACGACGCGGGTCGGGTGCCGCGGCGGATCGACGACGCCGATCAGTACCGCGATAAGTCCCGCCGCGGTCACGACGGCCGGAATGGCAAGTGCTGCACCGATTCCGTGCGCCGCCGCCGTCGCCGGCATGGTGAGTGCACATACTGCGATGCCCAGCGGCTGGGCCATCTGGCGAATACCCATCGCGGTGCCACGCTGGTCGGCGGGGAACCACCCGACAACGATCCGACCGCTCGCACCGTTGGCCGCACCCGATCCGACGCCGCCGATGAGCAGGCAAGCACCGAGCACGAGATACGAGGCACCGGCGAACGCTGCCGCCGCGGCCGCACTCGCACCGGCCAGGCTGATCGACAGCGAAATCGTCAGGATGCGTCGCTCGCCGTACCGGTCGAGCAGCATGCCCCAGCCGATGATGGCGACCATCAACCCCACGGTCGGGATGGCGGCGAGTGTCGACGCCTCGGTCAGCGTGAGCCCGGCGTCGGCGTGCAGCGCCGGAATCAGATAGGCGACTCCGCTCACCACGCAGGTGGTGGTGAGGGCGGCAAGCAGCGAACATCCGAGCATCGACCACCTGCGTTGCACGGACACCGCGTCGATCACGGTCACGTCGCTCACCACCAATCTCATATTTTGGAACTCAATGCCCACATATTAGAACGAGCCACGCAACCACTCCAACCCGGTTCTCGACATCTGAGACCCGGCGGTAGTGTCATCGACATGCGCTTAGGTCGAATCGCGAGTCCCGGCGGAGTGGCATTCGTCTCCATCGAGGGGGCCGGTCCGGATGGAGTGACACCGGATGCGGTGGCCAAGGAGATCGCCGAGCACCCGTTCGGCACACCCACCTTCACCGGCCGGTCGTGGAAGCTCGCCGACGTACGGCTGCTCGCACCGATCCTGGCGAGCAAGGTGATCTGCATCGGCAAGAACTACGCCGATCACATCAAGGAGATGGGTGGGCGGGCCCCGGCGTCGCCGGTGATCTTCATCAAGCCGAACACCTCGATCATCGGTCCCGACGTCCCGATCCTGCGTCCGCCCTCGTCGGAACGAGTGGACTACGAGGGCGAACTCGCGGTGGTCATCGGGCAACCATGCAGGGACGTCAAGGCCGCACGGGCCAAGGACGTGATCCTCGGTTACACGGTTGCCAACGATGTCACCGCGCGCGACCAGCAGCAGATCGACGGGCAGTGGACCCGCGCCAAGGGCTACGACACGTTCTGCCCACTCGGACCATGGATCGACACCGACTTCGACCCGTCCGACGTGGAACTGCGCACCGAACTCGACGGTGAGGTCCGCCAGCGCAGCCGAACGTCGTTGATGCTGCACGACATCGGCGCGATCGTGGAGTGGATCTCGCGCGTCATGACGCTGCTGCCCGGTGACGTGATCTTGACCGGAACGCCCGAAGGGATCGGCCCAATGGTTGCCGGACAACGGGTTTCGGTCACGGTCGAGGGGCTGGGGACGCTGTCCAATCCGGTTGGGGAGAGGTCGTGACCGTCGCGAGGGTCAACGGCATCGACATCTCCTACGACGTGAGTGGCGACGGTCCGCTCGTCGTCATGGTGATGGGTACCGGCAGTCCGGGCCGGGTCTGGAAGGCCAATCAGGAACCCGCACTGGTGAAGGCGGGCTATCGGGTGGTGACCTTCGACAACCGGGGTATCGCACCGTCATCCGAGTGCGCCGAGGGATTCACCGTCGACGACATGGTCGCCGACACGGCAGCTCTCATCGAGCATGTCGGCGGCGGGCCGGCCCTCGTCGTCGGAACGTCCCTCGGCGCGCGCATCACCCAGGAGCTCGCGCTCGCACGCCCCGACGTGGTGAAAGCCGCTGTCGCCGTTGCCACCTACGGTCGGGGTACGCCGCTGCAGGAAGCGATTTCGGCCGGCGAGCGCGACCTCTACGACAACAAGATCAAGCTGCCACCGGAGTATCAGGCGGCGATCACCGCACATCTGAACCTGTCGCCGCACACGCTCGACGACGATCGTTCCGCCCGTGACTGGCTCGACGTGATCGGTTTCTCGCCGCAGACGGTGACGGCCGGCGTGCGTGCACAACTCGAGTTGCACAACCAGGAGGCCAACCGGCTGGCTGCGTATCGAGCGATCACGCGTCCGATGCTCGTGATCGGGTTTGCCGACGATCGCACCCTGCCGCCGAAACTCGCACGCGAGGTGGCCGACGCGGTTCCGGGTGCCGAGTACGCCGAGGTCGCCAAGGCCGGGCACTTCGGTTACCTCGAGCAGCCCGCCGAGGTGAATCGACTTCTCGTCGAGTTCCTCGGCCGTCACCGCTGACGATCGGGGCATCGGGCGTTCGATACGCTGGCCCACATGAACAACGAGGGTGTGCGCGTCCGTTTCTGTCCGTCGCCGACCGGGACGCCGCACGTCGGTCTGGTGCGGACCGCACTGTTCAACTTCGCTCAGGCCCGGCACGACAACGGCACCTTCGTGTTCCGCATCGAGGACACCGACGCCGCGCGTGACAGTCAGGAGTCCTACGACGCAATCCTGGAGGCGTTGCGGTGGCTCGGCCTCGACTGGGATGAGGGGCCCGAGGTCGGGGGGCCGTACGGGCCCTACCGGCAGTCGGAGCGACGCGAGATCCATGCCGAGGTCGTCGAGAAGTTGCTGGCCTCGGGCGAGGCGTATCACGCGTTCTCCACACCCGAGGAGGTTGAGGCGCGACACCGGGCGGCCGGTCGTGATCCGAAACTCGGCTACGACAACTTCGACCGCGACCTCACCCCCGAACAGCGCTCCGACTTTCTCGCCGAGGGCCGCAAACCTGTTGTGCGCCTACGCATGCCGGACGCCGACATCAGCTGGGACGATCTGGTCCGCGGTACCACGACCATCAAGGCCGGCACCGTCCCCGACTTCGCGCTGACCCGTGCCTCGGGCGATCCGCTCTACACGTTGGTCAACCCGGTCGACGACGCGTTGATGAAGATCACCCACGTCCTGCGCGGCGAAGATCTGTTGTCCTCGACTCCCCGCCAGATCGCGCTGTACCAGGCGCTCATTCGGATCGGTGTCGCCGACGCGGTGCCGGCGTTCGGGCATCTGCCGTTCGTGATGGGGGAGGGCAACAAGAAACTCTCCAAGCGCGATCCGGAGTCGAATCTGTTCCATCACCGCGATCGCGGTTTCCTCCCGGAGGGGCTGCTCAATTACCTCGCACTGCTCGGTTGGGGGTACTCGCACGAGACGGATGTGTTCACCCTCGAACAGATGATCGCCGCCTTCGACGTGCACGACGTGAACTCCAATCCCGCCCGTTTCGATCAGAAGAAGGCCGATGCGATCAACGCCGAGCACATCCGCATGCTCGAGCTCGGTGACTTCACCGCCCGACTCAAGTCGTTCCTCATCGGTCAGGGCAAGCTGACGGAGCGGATCGACGACGCGACCTTCGCCGCGCTCGCCGAGTTGGTCCAGACCCGCATACAGGTTCTCGGTGACGCCTGGGATCTGATCAGCTTCGCCTACGTCTCCGACGAGGACTTCGTCATCGACGAGAAGTCGGCGAACAAGAACCTCGGCCCGGACGCCGTACCGGTCCTCACTGCCACCATCGACGCGATAGCCGAGTTGCCGTCCTGGACCACTCCGTCGATCCACGACGCGCTCAACAGTGCTCTGGTCGACGGTCTGGAACTCAAGCCGCGGAAGGCATTCGGCCCGGTGCGGGTGGCGGTCACCGGCTCGCAGGTGAGTCCGCCGCTGTTCGAGTCGATGGAGATCCTCGGCCGCGACAAGACGCTGGCCCGCTTGGCGGCCGCGCGGGAACTGAGCGAAAAATAGGGCCTGAGCTGCACGTTTGTGGTCTTCTGGTCAGGCTTTGATACTCTAGCGCTCGGCCGTTTCCTCGCGGGAATGGTCAAAGCCTTGGGGTATGGTGTAATTGGCAACACAGCTGATTCTGGTTCAGCCATTCTAGGTTCGAGTCCTGGTACCCCAGCGAACTACACACGATGAGCACCGAGTAGGGTCTCATCGGATGTAGCAGTTCAAGAACGAAAGTTCCTTGGCCCCGTCGTCTAGCGGCCTAGGACGCCGCCCTCTCAAGGCGGTAGCGCGGGTTCGAATCCCGTCGGGGCTACAACGAAGGCGCCCCCTCCGAGATGTCGGAGGGGGCGCCTTCGCTTTTGGCGACTGTTATGTCGACGGCACGGTCGAGCCCGACACCGGCATCTCGCCCAGACCGAGCTTGCGGTGATCCCACGAGCGCGTCCGCGACGGGATGACGCGCACCGCGACACGCTTGTTCATCATCTGCTCGACGAAGGGCTTGGACTCCTCGGTGTAGGGCGCGGTGTAGCGCTCCCACACACTGATCCCTACCTTCAGGCAGGAGTCGGGGTCGTCGAGGATCTCCGCGGTGCCCTCGATCGCGACGCCGCGCAGGGTGCCGTAGGTGTCACCGTCTTCGACGAGGACCGAGCAGCGACTGTTGCGTCGGAGGTTGACGGCCTTCTGCGATTTGGCCTTGGTCTCGAACCAGATCTCGCCGTCGACGATGCCGTACCACATCGCGACGAGGTGGATGCCGCCGTCCGGTCCGGTGGTCGCCAGGGTGGCGGTCCGGCTGCGGGCGATGAACTCGGTGATCTCGTCGTCGGTCATGACGATCTGTGTGCGCTGATTGACTCCCATGCTCTGACGCTAGCCGACGCCTGAGATCGACGGCACACCTCACCCGCGAGATGACTGGAGTCTCTTGTGGATCGCGTCGGCCGCGGCGAGGAGGTCTGCCGCCCACCGGGCGCCCGGGCGTCGGCCCATCCGGTCGATCGGACCCGACACCGAGATGGCGGCGACGACGTCCCCGCCGGCGTCGCGCACCGGCGCCGACACGCTGGCGACGCCTGCGGCACGTTCTCCTGCGCTCTGTGCCCATCCCCGACGACGGATCTCGTGCAGGGCCCGTTCGCTGAACACGCTGTCGTGCACCAGGGCTCGCTGGGTCGCCGGGTCGGCCCAGGCGAGCAGCACCTTGGCCGCCGATCCGGCACTCATCGGGAACCGGGTGCCCACCGGGACCGTGTCCCGAAGTCCCGTAGGCGGTTCCATCGCCGCGACACACACGCGTTCGGCACCTTCGCGGCGATAGACCTGGACCGATTCGCCGGTGATGTCACGCAGTCGCGGGAGCACCATGAGGGCGGCCTCGGTCACCGGATCGTGGGCCGACGCCGCGAGCTCTCCGAGCGCCGGTCCCGGTTGCCACCGTCCGGAACTGTCGCGGGCCAGGAACCGGTGCGCTTCGAGGCCGACGGCCAGCCGGTGCGCGGTCGCGCGGGGGAGTCCGGTGTGCGCACAGAGTTCGGTGAGATTGCATGGCGCCTCGGCGATCGCGTGCAGAACCGCGACCGACTTGTCGAGTACTCCGATTCCGCTGCTGACCGGAGATGCGCTATCATTTCCCATAGGACGATACTATCCGTCCAAATACTGAGATGTCCACGTTGGCGATGTTCACGTTGACGAGACATCCGGTGAGAACTCCAGATAGCCCCAGTAGTTCACGAGATAGACGAGTGCAGCCATGAGTAACAGCCCAGCCCAGCCGCGTACTCTCGCCGAGAAGGTGTGGCAAGACCACGTTGTGGTGCCCGGTGACACCGATGCATCCGGCGCGAAGAATCCCGACCTCATCTACATCGACCTGCATCTCGTGCACGAGGTGACGAGTCCGCAGGCCTTCGAGGGGCTCCGCCTTGCCGGGCGTCCGGTGCGCCGCCCCGATCTGACGATCGCCACCGAGGATCACAACGTCCCGACCCTCGACATCTTCAAGCCGATCGCCGACGAGGTGTCGCGTACACAGGTGGAGACCCTCCGCCACAACTGCGAAGAGTTCGGTATCCGGTTGCATCCCATGGGCGATGCCGAGCAGGGCATCGTGCATGTCGTCGGTCCGCAGCTCGGTCTGACCCAGCCGGGGATGACGGTCGTGTGCGGTGACAGCCATACCTCGACGCACGGTGCGTTCGGTGCGCTGGCGATGGGAATCGGCACATCCGAGGTGGAACACGTTCTGGCAACCCAGACTCTGTCGCTGCGGCCGTTCCGCACCATGGCGATCACCGTCGACGGCGAACTACCCCACGGTGTGACGAGCAAGGACCTGATCTTGGCCGTCATTGCCAAGATCGGCACCGGTGGCGGGCAGGGCTACGTCTTGGAATACCGCGGCGCAGCCATCGAGAAGCTGTCGATGGAAGCCCGAATGACCATATGCAACATGTCGATCGAGGCCGGCGCGCGTGCCGGGATGATCGCACCCGACCAGGTGACCTATGACTTCCTGAAGGACCGTCCAAATGCGCCGACCGGTGCGGAATGGGATGCCGCAGTGGAGTATTGGGACAGTCTGCGCACCGACGAAGGTGCCGAGTTCGACGCCGAGGTGCACATCGACGCGTCCGCGTTGAGCCCGTTCGTGACCTGGGGGACCAACCCCGGCCAGGGTGCTCCGCTCGGTTCGGTGGTCCCGGACCCGGCCGACATGGGTGACGAGACCGCGGCGAGCTCGGCCTCGAAGGCGTTGGAGTACATGGATCTGCGTCCCGGCATGCCGCTGCGCGACATCAAGGTCGACACCGTGTTCGTCGGTTCGTGCACCAATGGCCGGATCGAGGATCTGCGGGCGGTGGCCGGCATCCTGAAGGGCCGCAAGATCGCCGACGGGATGCGCATGCTGATCGTGCCAGGATCGATGCGCGTGCGGGCACAGGCCGAAGACGAAGGGCTCGGCGAGATCTTTGTCGGCGCGGGCGCCGAGTGGCGGCAGGCGGGATGCTCGATGTGCCTTGGCATGAACCCCGATCAGCTGTCGCCGGGGGAACGCTGCGCCTCGACGTCGAACCGCAATTTCGAAGGACGGCAGGGCAAAGGCGGCCGGACGCACCTCGTTTCGCCTGCGGTGGCAGCGGCCACCGCGGTCCGCGGAACTCTCTCGTCTCCCGCCGACCTGTCCTGACCAGATCCCACAACGTCCCTCACCACACCAAAGGCCTCTCGATGCAACCTTTCACCGAACACACAGGAATCGGCGTTCCCCTGCGCCGCAGCAACGTCGACACCGACCAGATCATCCCGGCCGTCTACCTGAAGCGGGTGACCCGCACGGGCTTTGAGGACGGACTCTTCGCCGGATGGCGTGCCGATCCCGACTTCATCCTCAACAACGAGCCGTGGAGTCGCGGTTCGGTTCTCGTCGCCGGGCCCGACTTCGGCACCGGGTCGTCGCGCGAGCACGCCGTCTGGGCACTGTCGGACTTCGGGTTTCGGGTGGTGATCTCGTCGCGGTTCGCCGACATCTTCCGCGGCAACGCCGGGAAGGCCGGATTGGTTGCCGCGCAGGTCGAGCAGTCCGACGTCGAGTTGTTGTGGAAGCGTCTCGACGAGCAGCCGGGTCTGGAAGTGACGGTGAGCCTTGTCCATAAGACCGTCACCGCTGCAGACCTCGTGGTGCCGTTGGCAATTGATGACTACACGCGGTGGCGTCTGATGGAAGGTCTCGACGACATCGGGCTGACATTGCGCCAGGTAGAAGCGATTTCCGACTACGAGGCGACTCGTCGCGCTTTCAAACCGGTCACGCTTCCGGCCTGATTTCGGACCGCTTCCCAAACCCCATATCCCCGTTCGGGGAGATGACGGCCATCACTATCGATTTCGCAACATGCCCGTCTAATTGGCGTGGAAGATGGACGTTTTCGAATTCGTTGTTTACCGTGTGGTGGTAGCTGGCCAAAAAAGCGTGGTCAGAACAGCTTGCGGAGGTAATCAATGAACAAGGCAGAGCTCATCGATGAGCTGACCAAGAAGCTCGACGCGGATCGCAAGACTGCGACCGAAGCCGTCGAGCTCGTGGTGGACACGATCGTTCGGGCGGTGAACAAGGGTGAGAGCGTGACCATCACCGGGTTCGGCGTCTTCGAGAAGCGGCGGCGCGCACCGCGTGTGGCCCGCAACCCGCGTACCGGCGAGACCGTGAAGGTGCGGGCGACGTCCGTTCCGGCGTTCCGTCCGGGCGCTCAGTTCAAGGCCGTCGTCGCCGGCAAGCAGAAGCTCGCTGCGTCCGGCCCGGCCGTCAAGCGCGGTAGCGGCGCAACCGCTCCGGCCAAGAAGGCCGCACCGGCCAAGCGCGCCACCGCAGCCAAGAAGGCCACTCCGGCCAAGAAGGCTGCTCCGGCAAAGAAGGCCACCGCAGCCAAGAAGGCTCCCGCCAAGAAGGCAGCGCCCGCCAAGAAGGCCACCGCAGCCAAGAAGGCTCCCGCCAAGAAGGCGCCGGCCAAGAAGGCTGCTCCGGCAAAGAAGGCCACCGCAGCCAAGAAGGCTCCGGCCAAGAAGGCCCCGGCCAAGCGCACTCGTCGCTGAGTAGCTTCGCACCCAACCCCGTTCAGCCCTCGACGTACTTCCCCCGTCGAGGGCTGAACTGTATGCCGAGCAAGACCGCCCCGTCAGGGCATCGCTACAACGGCATGGGCAGCGGACTCGAGATGTGGTCGGCGGCGACGAGCCGACCGTCGTGCGCCGACACGACCCACACGCTTCCCTTGCGGTTCCGCGCCGCGGGTAGCCGGATGCCGTCGCGATCGGCCCACCATGCCATCAACGGCGGAATGACCTTGCCCTGACTGCAGACCGCGTGCACATGGTCGAGGTCGGCGGCGATCTCCCGGATCCGGCGGTGCGCGGGTTTCGGTTCCGACCGGTATGACTCCTCCGACAGCGTCGGCTCGTTTTCGATCGCGGTGTCGAGGAATGACGCGAACGGTTCGACGGTTTGTCGGCAGCGGACCCGATCGGCGGCATGCACCCGAGTGGCGCCGAATGCGCTCAGCAATCCGACCAGTGCGTCGGCCTGCTTGCGCCCCTCCGAGTCGAGAGGACGCAGCCGGTCGTCGCCGCGGTAGCGCGATCGCCGTCCCGCCTTGGCATGTCGTACCAGCAGCAGAGTGTGCAGGTCGGCCGGCAGTCGGGTGAACTCGCGCAGGATCTTGCGATCGAGTGCATAGCTGAGTTGATTCTCCGCCTTGTCGACGTCGAGCCAGCGCAGTTTGTCGACCTCGCCGTTGGCGGCGAACTCGCCGTCGATGACCGGTGCCGACCAATACCGGACGTGTTTGCGTGAGTGATCGAGGTCGTAGCTGACGTCGCGGAGGTGTCGGCCGAGTCGAACGTTGAAGCCCGTCTCCTCGGCGATCTCCCGGACCGCGGTGTCCACAAGGGTTTCGCCGGTTTCGGCCTTGCCCTTCGGCAGGGTCCAGTCGTCATAGCGGGGCCGGTGCACGATTGCGACTTCTACCGAGTCGGAGGTCGCGCGCCACACGACGCCGCCGGCGGCCCACACGGATTTCACTGTCTTCGACATCGGGAGCGATCCTAGAGCGTCGAGGTTACGAAAAGGTGCTGCCCGTCATGACCCGATGTCCGGACGTCGGCGATTGCGGCGCATCATCTCTCGCTGATGGTCGCGAACGTCTTCGCCGGCGGCGGGTGATGCCACCCAGCTTCCGTCGGACTTGAGTATCCAGCAGCGCGTGCGTGGATCCAGTGCGGAGGCGAACATCTCACCCAGTTCGGCGGTGAGTCGATGATCACGCACCTGCGCCATGACCTCGACGCGACGATCGAGGTTGCGATGCATCATGTCGGCGCTGCCGATCCAGTACTCGTCCTGCGCACCGAAATACAGGATTCGCGAGTGCTCGAGGAATTGGCCCAAGATGGATCGGACGACCACGTTGTCGCTGATGCCCTCCATCCCCGGCCGCAGCGCGCAGATTCCGCGCACCACGATCTCGACGGGAACGCCATTCTGCGATGCCCGATAGAGGGCGTCGATCACTTGCTCATCGACGAGTGCATTGGCCTTCACCTGCACCCGCGCCTGCGGGTTGCCCTCGCGGTGCAGTTCGATCTCCCGATTGATGCGGGCGATGATGCCTGCCCGAATCCCGTGCGGCGCAACCAAGATGTTGCGGTACTCCTTCTTGCGGGAGTAGCCGGTGAGGGTATTGAAGAGATCGGTCAGATCCGCGCCGATGTCCGGGGATGCCGTCAGCAGACCCACATCCTCGTACAGGCGAGCGGTTTTCGGGTTGTAGTTGCCGGTGCCGATGTGGCAATACCGCTTGATGGACGAGCCCTCGCGACGCACCACGAGACAGGTCTTGCAGTGGGTCTTGAGGCCGACGAGGCCGTAGACCACGTGGACTCCGGCCTGCTCGAGCTGACGTGCCCACTTGATGTTGGCCTGCTCGTCGAACCTCGCCTTGATCTCCACGAGCGCCACGACCTGCTTACCGGCCTCGGCCGCGTCGATCAGCGCATTGACGATGGGCGAGTCGCCCGACGTGCGGTACAGGGTCTGTTTGATGGCAAGAACCTGCGGGTCGGCGGCGGCCTGTTCGATGAAGCGCTGCACGCTCGTCGAGAACGAGTCGTAGGGGTGATGCACCAGCACGTCACCCTCGCGCAAGGTGGAGAAGACACTCTTCGGGGTTTCGCGCTCCCCGAAGGCGGGATGCGTCGCCGGGACGAACGGACGGTCCTTGAGATGCGGCCGGTCGAGTGCGTTGACCTCGAACAGCGACGACAGGTCGAGGAGACCGGGTACCTGGATGACATCTGCGGGATTGACGTCGAGCTCGCGCAGCAGCAACTCGAGCATGTGCTCGCTCATGTCGTCGGCGACCTCGAGGCGCACCGGGGAGCCGAAGCGCCTGCGCGCGAGTTCCCGCTCGAGGGCCTGGAGAAGATCCT
This sequence comes from Gordonia sp. NPDC003585, assembly GCF_040610755.1. Classification (NCBI taxonomy): domain Bacteria; kingdom Bacillati; phylum Actinomycetota; class Actinomycetes; order Mycobacteriales; family Gordoniaceae; genus Gordonia; species Gordonia sp. NPDC003585. The sequence continues at coordinate 37,890 of NZ_JBEXMX010000044.1, forward strand.
CGTCGCGATCCTCCTCGACTTCGAAGTCCGCATTGCGGGTGATCCGGAAGGCATGGTGCTCAACGATTTCCATGCCAGGGAAGAGGTGTTCGAGGTTCGCCGCGATCAGATTCTCCATGGGCAGGAACACCACGGTGCGCTTCTGTTCCTTGCCTTCCCCGGTCGGCCGCGGCAGGAGTTGATCCACGCGCACAAAGCGATTCACGTTGTCGGGCACCTTGACGCGCGCAAAGTGTTCGCCGCTCTCGGCATCTTCGCGGACCGTCACCGCGAGATTGAGTGAGAGACCGCTGATGTAAGGGAACGGGTGCGCGGGATCGACGGCGAGCGGGGTGAGGACAGGAAAGACCTCGTCGTGGAAGTGTTCCACCATTCGGCGCTGCTGCTCGTCGGTCAGGTCCGACCAGCCGACCACGTGAATGTCGTTCTCCGCCAACGCCGGCCGCACCGAGTCCATGAACACGCGGGCGTGCCGGTCGGCAATGGTCTGGGTGCGGCCCGCGATGCGCAACAACTGCTCTCGGGGCGAGAGTCCGTCGGCGGAGCGTACCGACAGCCCGGTCTCGTCGCGGCGTTTGAGACCTGCGACGCGCACCATGAAGAACTCGTCGAGATTCGACGCGAAGATCGCGAGGAACTTCGCACGCTCCAGGAGCGGCATCGAGGTGTCCTCGGCCAGCGCCAGCACCCGGGAGTTGAAATCGAGCCAACTCAGTTCCCGGTTCAGGTACCGGTCTTCGGGCAGGTCGGCCGACTCGTCGGGGATCAGGGTGGCCGCGGGCGGCGCGCCTGGTATCGAGGTCGTGACCGTCGGTTCTGTCACATGCGATTCCGGTGTCTGGGTGCCCGAGTCGGGGGAGGCGTCGAAGGCGTCGGCAGGGCTCACCGGTCAATCATGACTCATCGGCCGAATCTGTGACGCCGGTGGGCGCATCACGCGGTGGGTCGGCGTGAGGCGGGTCGGCGGCGACCCGTCAGTCGGCGGATTCACCCCATGCGCTCAACACAGCGGATGTCTTCGGACCCAAGCCCAGAGCGGCCGCGGCGTCGAGGTCGCCGGCCGTGTCGACGTCGGTCCGCAGATCGGACCAGCGCAGCCGGTCAGGATCGAGTTCGAGCGCGCCCGCACCCCGGTGCGCGGCCGCCGAACCCGCACCGAAACGGGGCGGATCGACGCACGACGGGCGTCGGAGCAACAGCACGGTGCCCGAACCGTCCCGATCGGCGAGCAGGACCTCATCGCAGAGACGATTGCGTGCGACCTGCTCGGCGGCGTCGATCACCTCGATGAGACTGGTCGCGCGTGCGGCCGGTAGGTCCGCCTGGATGAGCAGCACCCAATCCGACTCGGGCCAGATCTCCTGCGCGCGGTGTGCTCCGTCGGCGAATGCACGGTTGAGCCCAGCCACCGGCGTCTCCCGGTCACCTCGGGCCGGTTCGCGCACGCCGCGCACGCCCGCGGCCCGGGCATGCGTCAGGACATCGTTGTCGGGGCTCACCACCAGAATCTGATCCACACCGGCCGACGTCAGAGCCCCGATGGTGTCGAGCAGCATCGCGAGGACAAGGGAACGATGGTCGGTCACCGACGCGGTGGGAGAGAGCGTCGCAGCGAGACGGGTTTTGGCGTCGCGCAGGTGTTTGACGGCCAGCACCGCCGAAACCCGTCCCGATCGCCGCGTGCCATCGGCGGCGACGCCGCCGCATGCGCCGGCGGCCCGAGACTCCATCACATTCCTCAGGATACGGCTGGTCCTCCCGGGCCGGTTCCGTGCCGAAGCATCGATGGCGAGGGCTAGGGTGATCACCAACACAGGCTCGACGAGAGGACGACAGTGCGTGCGGTGGTGATGGGTGCGGGTTCCTGGGGGACCGCGACGGCAAAGGTTCTCGTCGACGCCGGGACTCCGACGTCGATTTGGGCGCGTCGGGCCGAACTGGCCGACGAGATCAATTCCACCCACACCAACTCCGACTACCTCGCGGGAATCACCCTGCCCGCCGACCTCGAGGCGTCGAACTCCTACCCGGAACTGCTGGCAGAAGCCGACGTGGTGGTGTGCGCGGTGCCGTCACAATCGTTGCGCGACAACCTCGCTGCGTGGACCCCTCATCTGCGCAAGGACGCCACGCTGGTGTCCCTGGCCAAGGGGGTGGAGACGAGTACCTTGCTGCGGATGAGCGAGGTCATCGCCGAGGTCACCGCCTTTCCCGACGAGCAGATCGCGGTCCTGACCGGACCCAATCTGGCGCGTGAGATCGCAGAGGGACAGCCCGCGGCCACCGTCATCGCGTGCGTCGACGAAGAGCGGGCGGGCCGCCTCCAGAAGGCGTTCGCGACCGGTTACTTCCGGCCGTACACCAACACCGATGTGATCGGCTGCGAGATCGGTGGTGCCGCCAAGAATGTCATCGCGCTCGCCTGCGGCATGGCCAGCGGTGTGGGATTCGGGCAGAACACCTTGGCGACGATCATCACCCGTGGGCTGGCCGAGACCATCCGGCTCGCGGTGGCGGTCGGCGCGAAGATCGAAACTCTCGCGGGTCTCGCCGGGATCGGTGATCTGGTGGCGACCTGCTCGTCGCCGCTGTCGAGGAACCGCACCTTCGGCGCCCGACTGGGCGAGGGGTTGACGATGGAACAGGCGCAGGAGGCGACCCACGGCCAGGTCGCCGAGGGCGTCAAGTCGTGTACCTCGGTGCGGGCGCTGGCCGAGAAGCATCAGGTCGACATGCCCCTGACAGCTGCGGTGCACAAGGTGTGCCACTCGGGAATGTCCGTCGGAGATGCGGTGAGCTCGCTGCTCGGGCGGGAGATCAAGCCCGAGATCTACCGTGACTGACGCCGGGAATCACCCGCGCTCACCGTGACGGTGCGGGCGCAAACTCGAGGGGCCCGGGCGGCAGCGTCTTGGCGATCACGCCGGTGATGTCGGTGATGGGGCCGTTGCCTGCGTTGGCGGGCACCCACAGCGCAACATACGGCCGGTGGTCGACGGCGACATATGACTGGCCCTGCCCCTCGATGGTGTCGACGATGAACCACTGAACTGGTTCGGACCCGGGTGCATCGACGACCTGGAGTTTGCTGCTCGGCGCCAGGTCCGCGGGGCGGGTCACACCGCACCGCAGCGTGAGGTCGTCACCGTCGCCCGAGGCCGGCCAGGTGGCGTTCTGTCCCCGAACCTCCTTGGCGCCGAACCCGTCGAAGTGTTCGGGAAGGGCGGCCAGGAACTTCTCGCACGCGGGCGCGACTGCGGTGTCGACGGTGTAGTTGTCGACAGGTGTCGGGTCGTCGTCCTGATTCAGCGCGGCATAGGTGATGAACCCCACCAGCACCATGATCGGAATCGTGACCAGGGTTGCGATCAGCGCGGGACTCAGTCGCGGGCCGGAACCGTAGCGCTCGGCCGGGCGGCCCTCGGACGAACGACCGTCGGTGGGTTCCTCGTCCGTCGTGGCCTCGACTGTCGCCCGGTCATCCGCCGCGTCGCCGCCACCTGACTTGCCGGTGGCGTCCGTATCCGCGATGTCCGGATCTACCGAACCGCTGTCGTCGGGGCCTGCTGCGTTCACTCGGTACAGGGTAGTGCCCGCCTCAGCGGGTGCTGCTCACCACCGGGCAGGTGAGGGTGCGCGTGATCCCGTCCACCTTCTGGATCTGCGGGACGACGTCGTCGGTCAGGTGAGAAGCGTTGGCGGCATCGACCCGGACGATCACGTCGTAAGGACCGCTGACCTCCTCGGACGAGGCGACCCCCGAGATCTCCGCGATGGTCGCCGCGGCCAGCGCGGCCCGTCCGACCTCGGTCTGGATCAGTATGTATGCCTGAACCACGGCCATCCTCTCCGTTTATCCACATCGCCGGATCGGGCTGTCGACGCCGGCGGCAATGTCGCGCTCGGCGGGAACCGCCCGCCGAGCCAATACACTGTGGCACACATTGTCACCGACAAACCCTTCCACGCGCGACTCAGAGAGACCGGGTGAACAGAAATGACGGCCGCCGGTGCCGGAAAGCCCGAGTCCGATGGTGTGCGTACGGCGACCGTCGGCGAGATCGGTGAGCGGGCCATGATCGCCGCGTTCACCGCACAGGCACGCGGTTCGGCGGCACACCACGACATCGTGATCGGATCGGGCGACGACGCCGCGGTGATCGACACCCGGGGCGTCACGGTGATCAGCACCGACACCGCGGTCGAGGGCAGGCACTTCCGATTCGACTGGTCATCGGCCCAGGACGTGGGTGCGCGCGCCATCGTGCAGAGTGCCGCGGACATCGCCGCGATGGGCGGACGAACCACGGGCGTGGTGGTGTCGATCGCGGCTCCGCCGTCGACTCTCGTCGGGACGCTGCTCGACCTGAACATGGGGATGGTCGACGCCGCGCATCGCCTCGGGGCGCGGGTACTCGGTGGGGATCTCGTGGCGGCGCAGCAAGTAGTGGTCAGTGTCACCGCAGTCGGGGCGATGGACGGCACCGAGCCGGTGGTGCTCGGCGGCGCGAACCCAGGAGACGTGCTCGCGGTGAGCGGCCCGGTGGGAGCCTGCGCCGCAGGCCTGGCGGTGCTGTCGTCGGGGGATGACGACCTGATCGCGCAGTGGCAGGATCTTGTTGCCGCGTATCGGATTCCATCGCCGGACCTGACCCAGGGTCCGATTGCTGCGGCTGCCGGGGCACATGCGATGACCGACATCTCGGACGGTCTCGTCGAAGAATTGATCACCATGGCGCAGGCGTCGGGCACTCGGCTGTCGGTGCGCTCAGGCAGCGTGCCCCGACATGAGAGGGTGACCGCGCTCGCGGAAGAGCTGGGCACCGATGTCGTCGACTGGGTACTCGCCGGCGGCGAAGACCACGAATTGCTGGCCGCCTTCGACGCGGACGCGGTACCGGCCGGCTGGACGGTGATCGGAGAGGTGTCGGCGCCGGGAGCGGAGCGAGCGGGCCGCGTGAGTTCGGCGCCGGGAGTGGAGCGCGTCCCCGCTGATGTCCTGGTCGACGGCAGGTCGATCCATGCCGCTGACGGTCCGCGATTGCGTGGCTGGGAGTCCTTCTCGGCCTGAGACTGGACAGTTGACGGCTGGGTTCGTCGATCCTCCGGTCGCGCGGCGACCATCGGTAAGCGGGTGATTAGATCGGGGCATGGCGATATATGCACTCGACGACCGCGCGCCGATACTGGGCGCGGACACCTATGTCCATCCCGACGCGGTCGTCATCGGGGCGGTCACCCTCGGCGACGGGGTGTCGGTGTGGCCTGGCGCGGTGCTGCGCGGCGACTACGGGACCATCAGCATCGGCGCGCGCAGCAACATCCAGGACGGCACCGTGATCCATTGCACCCCTGTCGATCCGACGGTGATCGGGGCGGGCTGCGTGGTCGGGCACAACGCGCACATTGAGGGTGCGACGATCGGGGACAACTGCCTGATCGCGTCCGGGTCGGTGGTGCTCAACGGTTCGACGGTCGGTGACGGTGCGATCGTCGGCGCCGGCGCTGTGGTGCCGTTCAAGTTCGCCGTACCCGCCCGCCGAATGGCGTTGGGTGTCCCGGCGAAGATCCGCGAGGGTTTCGAGGTGACTGACGGCCACGTCGATCTCAACTGCGAGATGTACTTCCGCAACGCCCAGTACTACCGCTCCGCACTGCGGAGGCTCGACTGATGGCGAAACCCCCGAATCCGAAACCCCTGTCGGAGTTGGTCGATCCCGGGTGGGCGGAGGCGTTGGCGCCGGTCGAGTCGGCGGTCGCCGAGATGGGGCAGTTCCTGCGCGCCGAGATCGCCGAGGGCCGCGGCTATTTCCCGGCCGGCCAGCACGTGCTGCGGGCGTTTACGCGGCCCTTCGACGATGTGCGGGTACTCATCGTCGGACAGGATCCGTATCCGACGCCGGGGCATGCGGTGGGACTGAGCTTCTCGGTGGCGCCCGACGTCTCGCCGATTCCGCGGTCACTGGCCAACATCTACACCGAGTACTGCGCCGACCTCGGCTACCCGATGCCGTCGAACGGCGATCTGAGTCCCTGGGCCGACGCCGGCGTGCTGCTGCTGAATCGTGTGCTCACGGTCTCGCCGGGTGAGCCCGCGTCGCATCGCAACAAGGGCTGGGAGCAGGTCACCGAGTGCGCGATCAAGGCGCTCGCCAATCGCGACGAACCACTCGTCGCGATTCTGTGGGGCAAACACGCGGCCGAATTGCAGAAGTGGATGCCGGATGTCCCGGTCATCGTGTCGCCGCACCCGTCGCCGCTGTCGGCGTCGCGGGGGTTCTTCGGTTCGCGGCCCTTCAGTCGCGCGAACTCCGAACTCGCCGATCTCGGCGCCGACCCGGTCGATTGGCGTTTGCCCTGACGGGCTCTAACGGGAGGCTGCCCAGTCGGGCTTGCGCTTGCCGATGAAGGCGTCGACGCCCTCGCGTCCCTCCGGCGCGCCCGACCGCAGCGCGATGGATTGCGCCTCCAGCGCCAGATGCTCGACCAGGCTGTGATCGGGGGCCGCGGACAGCAGTCGGCGGGCACCCTGATCGGCCTGCCATGGCCCGGCAGCGATCTTCTCGGCTGCGGCCCGGGCGAGCGCGTCGACATCGTCGTCGGCGACGATCTCGGACAGCAGACCCCAGTCGGCGGCCTCCGACGCCGAGATCACCCGATCGGTGAGGATGATGTTGCGGGCTCGGGCGGCCCCGACTGCGCGCGGCAACGTCCAGGTCATCCCGCCGTCGGGGGTCAGGCCGATGCCGCGGTAGGCGGGACGCATGCGGGTGGATTCGCCGCCGATCGCGAGGTCGGCGTGCAGTACCAGCGACATCCCGGCGCCGGCTGCCCAGCCCTTGACAGCGGCTACCACGGGCCGGTCGGCCTCGTACAGCGCGGCGACCATCGCGTGGAAGTTGTCGGCGAGGCCACGCAGGTAGGTGGGCCGGTCCTCGGCCGCGGC